>JAUYJN010000016.1 GCA_030700255.1 Candidatus Peregrinibacteria bacterium
GTTTCTTTTACCGTTCTTTTTAGTATTAAAACTGAGGCATTTTGGGCATTTTTTTTTGCATAACAAAAAATATTAAGGGTTAAGAGCTTACTCTAGCATAAAACTCAATATTTTAGCCCGCAAAATTTTCCCTTAAGCCAAAATTCTTTAAAATTTGAAGTGTGATTTTTTTAGAATTTAAAGTTCTTGTTGGACATAGTCATTGGATGATGGTTTAGCTTTGCCGGTACCGGTAACTTTTGTACAAGATGTTGTACAAAAAGTAGTGCTGTCACGGGGAAATGTACGTGATGTTGTACAAAAACTACTGCTGGCGGTGGAAAATGTACAAGATGTTGTACAAAAAGTAGTGCTGTCACGGGGAAATGTACGTGATGTTGTACAATCGCCACGGCGGGGCAAGCCAAGCCCATTTTGAGCTAGTTCGTAGGTTTTTTTTGACTTACTTTCAGATTTACCATTGAGGTCTGGTCATTTCGGCTTTTTTCTGCTAAAATATAAAGAATATTTGAATATGTGAGACGGACGCCCCGTCCTTAAATTATAAATTCCTTGAAATGGACATTAAGCGGATATTACAAGAAGTCAAAGAGCACAATGCGCCGGATGTTCATATCATGGTCGGACAGCCGCCAATCGTGAGGCTTCCGAACGGAGATGTGTATATTTCGCCGGATGTTCCGGCGCTTACGGTTCAGGATGTCGAGGAAGTTGCGCAAATGGTTACTCCGCCGGAGAAAATGGAGGTTTTCAAAAATCAGATGGAAGTGGATTTTTCTTTTACATTCCGTACTTCGGTCGGCGGCGGTGAGATGGAAGCGGATGGGCCCGGTGTGCGGTTCCGTGTGAATCTTTATACGGAGAAAAATGGGCCAGCTATGGCTTTTCGGTTGATTGCTGACGCTATACCGGATCGACTTAAATTTGGAGTACCGGAGATTGTTATGAATTTTGCAAATTTGCCACGTGGACTTGTGTTAGTTACCGGACCAACAGGATCCGGTAAATCGACAACGCTTACGATGATTATCGATAAGATAAATAAAGAAAGAAAAGCTCATATTATAACTATAGAGGATCCGATTGAATTTGTGCATCAATCTCAAATGAGTGTGGTGACTCAGCGTGAACTGGGGTCTCATACAAAATCATTCCCGAGTGCGATCAAATCAAGTCTGAGGCAAGATCCAGATGTCGTTATGGTTGGGGAGATGCGTGACCTTGAGACTATGATGGCTGCGATGACTTTGGCTGAAACTGGGCATTTGGTTTTTTCAACTTTGCATACGCAGGATGCTCCTCAAACTATAAATCGTATTGTGGATGCTTTCCCTGAATTTCAACAGAAACAGGTTATGACTCAGTTGTCACTTGCCCTCAAAGGTGTTGTGTCTCAGACGCTTGTGCCACGCAAAGATGGTCAAGGTAGAGTCTGTGCATACGAGGTTTTACTGATGAACGATGGTATTTCGAATTGTATTAAGGAAGGTAAAACTCATCAGCTTTATTCTATGATGCAGATTGGGCAAGCTGAAGGTATGACTCTTCTTGATGATGATCTTGCTCGACTTGTAAACGAAGGAATTATTGAGCCTGAAATTGCACTTGCCAAAGCTAGAGATATTGAAATGTTAAAAAGTAAACTATGAATTCGACTATTCAAAATTTATTTGGAAATATAAATGATCCGGGGATGCAAAAAGTACTTCGTGCACTTGCTATGATTGAGGATGTATCTGTGAAGGCCGGTGACTTTATTTTTCATGATGGTGATAAAAGCAGTGATTTTTATATTATTGGACTGGGTGCTGTTGAAGTTGTAAAAGTACTCGATAAAGAAATAGGAAAAGAAAAAGTTCTGGACACACTCGGTTCGGGAGACTTCTTTGGTGAGGGTTCTCTTTTTTCGAATGAACCACGTGGAGCTGGGGTTCGCGCTCTTTCTGATTCTCGACTTTTTAAAATTGATAAAAGTCGTTTTTTTGAACTTCTTAAAAATAACAATGATATAGCGATTACTTTTCTTTCAAATATGCTTGCTGTTGTAAATGAACGACTTCGGCATGCAAACAAAGAACTTCTTGTATTATATGAAGTTAGTCGATTGGTTGCAGATGGCGTCAAAGGTATTGATAGTGTTGCAAAAGGTGTGCTTGAACAATTAGTTAGTATAACTTCAAATGAAAAAGCTTTATTTGTTTTGCTAAATGAAAATTTGAATACAGAAAGGGTAATTGCCGAATACGGGTTCGATGGAGAATTTCCGGATTTCCCAAAAGAAATTGATGGCTATGATTCTATAAAAGCTGAGCTCAAAGGATTGAATACTCATTATAAAATCCACAGTAAATATTTGTTTTTGGGGATAAAGGATCTCAAAGGGAAATTAAATGGAATGATTGTTATGTGGGATAAAGACGAAGATTTTAATCATGATGAAATCAGACTGTGTTTGTCCGTTGCAGAGCAGCTTGGTCATGTGATTGAGAATTTCGCGGGAGAAGAATCTGAAAAAGGACGCAATAAACTCGGTAGGGAGTTTTTGAGTTTTTAATTGGTTCTGAATTTTACTATTACTTGCCTTAATTCTTATACTCTCTTAAAATGATTAACGATTGATTACTAATTTTTTTTTATGGTAGATATGGATGTGAAAATTATTCCGACTGAAGGTTCATCTGGAAATGATGAGAATTTTGAGCATCATGAATTAGCGAAACAGGTGGAGAAAGTTGGGAATACTGAAGTCAAAGCAACTACACTTGTTAAGATGAAATTTCCGAATTTTGCAAGGTTGGTTGCGACTCACAGTTTTGAGGATATTTTGGAAAAGAACAAAAATGAAGATGTTATTATTCCCGCTGACTTGATAGCTGATCTTGCAAATGCTGATTTAGTTGATGATGAACAAAAAAAACGAGTTATACTCGTACTTGGAGGTGTGGTACTTGGTGTTCTTATAGCGTTTGTATTCCTTGGCGGAGGTGCCTAAGTAGTTGATTACTTGGGTCAAGCTTTATTTTTTTTGACTTAATTTGTTTTCGGAGTAGAATTCTTAATTAAGAGGATTTAATTTTTCTTTATGACTGTTTTGAGTTTATCTCGTAGATCGGATGACAGCTTGTCTGTTGTTCCCGGTCAGCGAGTTGCTCTTGATCGTTTGAAAGGAGTTTTGACGAAAATTTGTTTACTCCGGAGGGGGGCGCGAGTTATTATTGGTGAAGTGATGAATTTGTTAGATCCACCTAATAGCGAGTCTGTTGTTTTGCCATTGGATAGTTTTGCCGGGGAGCTTCTAACTATACCTTCATGTGTATTGCAATGTCGCGAAGATGGCTCTGTGCATGTTGTTTCAGGGAGAGCTTTTTGTGCCTCAGCTCCTGATATGGGTGGAGCTTGTTCATATTCTTCTACAGTTAAGCCATCATGTTATCATGACGGTCATTTTGTTCGTCGTACATCCCCTTCTGAATCGGTTAGTCGTCATGTTGCAAATGGTTCTTCCGCTTCAGTGATTTGCTGCGGAGGTATTACATCGCCACTTGATCCGAGTCAGGATTTAATTGAGCCGGTTGATCTTATGGTTCATGGTAAAAAGGTCCGATTTTATCCTGACGTAGCCTCGTCGACTCCTCCTAAGTTATAGCTTATAGATTATTCAGCTTTACTTTGCGAGGTTCATTCCATAAAATTGCGTAGGTGTGCAAGGCGTGAAACTTGCCTTGCGAAATAAAGAGGCGAAGCTAACAAATTTATGACAACCAAATCAAAATACAAAAGAGTTATGTTGAAACTTTCCGGAGAAGTGCTTCTGGGGGATCAGGACAATGGTATTGATTTTGATATTTTGCATAACTTGTGTGGAGAGATAGTTGAAGTGGCGAAGATGGCGGTTGAGGTTGTGGTGGTTATAGGCGCTGGGAATATTTGGAGATATAGAGATAACACCGGGTCCGGAATTGATCGTGTGAGTAGTGATTACATGGGAATGCTTGCGACTATTATGAATGCGGTTGCGATGCAGTCTGCTATTGAGGATCAGGGAGTTTATGTGAGGGTATGTAGTGCGCTAAATATACCGCAGGTGGCGGAGCCGTATCTTCGGCGTCGTGCGATAAGACATTTGGAAAAAGGTAGAGTTGTAATATGTGCCGGTGGTACCGGTAATCCGTATTTCACCACAGATAGCGCGGCCGCCCTCCGAGCTCTTGAGCTGGATTGTGATGTACTTCTCAAAGCTACTAAAGTTGATGGAGTGTATGACAAGGATCCAAAGAAGTTTGATGATGCAAAGAGGTTTGATACTATGAAATATACAGATGTACTTGGTATGGATCTTGAGTTTATGGATTCAGCTGCAGTTTCTCTTTGCAAGGATTCGAAGCTACCTATTATTATATTTGATTTGACTTCAAAGGGTAATATTCAGCGTGTTGTTGCAGGTGAAAATATTGGGACAGTGATATCATAATTTAAAAAATACAATTTAATTAAATAAATATGTCAGTTTCAGAAACTCTAAAAACAGCCGAAGAGGCTTTTGCGAAATGTTTTGAACATTTGAAGTTGGAATTTGGTAAGCTACGTATAGGTAGAGCTTCATCTTCATTGGTTGAAGATCTTCATGTTGAAGTATATGGTGGGTCTCAAGCTTTGAAAGCCATCGCTTCAGTAAGTATTCCGGATGCTATGACAATATCTATAAAACCTTGGGATAAATCTGTTATAGGAGCTATAGACAAAGCTATTCGTGAATCAGACATAGGTCTTAACCCTAATAACAATGGTGAGTCTATTCTTTTGAATATTCCACCACTTACAGAAGAGCGACGTAAGGAGCTGGTTAAAGTTGTTCACAAGATGGCTGAAGAGGCTAAGATTACAATTCGTACAAAGAGGCAAGATGCAATGACGGTATTTAAGAATAGAGAAAAGGATAAAGAAATATCTGAAGATGAGAGGACCGGTGCAGAAAAGAAACTTCAAGATAAAGTTGATGCTGTAAATGGTCAAATTGATGACTTGTCCAGAGCGAAAGAAGTTGAGGTTATGAAGCTGTAATTTGTTCAATAAATTTATATTTAATTATACTACAAATGATATCTATATTAATTTCGATAATAGCTTTTATAATTATATTCTCTGCACTTATTTTGGTACATGAGTTTGGTCATTTTTGGATGGCGAAGAGGGCGGGTGTGCGCGTGGATGAATTTGGATTTGGACTGCCTCCTCGGATGTTTGGAAAGAAAAAAGGTGACACTCTTTATTCTCTCAATTGGATTCCTTTTGGAGGATTTGTAAGGTTGTTTGGAGAAGATCCAAATGAATTCCGTGCTGATAAATCAAAGCAAAGTTTCTTGACTAAAACTCCTTGGCAGAAAACAACAATAGTTCTTGGAGGGGTATTTATGAATTTTGTACTTGCATGGGTCCTTCTTACTTTTGGTCTTTTCTTTGGATTGGAACCTTTGATAGTCGGTTATGATCAATTTGCGGACCACATACATCAAGGTGATATTGAAATGAGTCCTTATCATGTTTTTGAAAAAGAAAGTGCGGTTTTGAAAGCTGATCCCGGAGACTATATTCTTTCAATTAATGATAAGTTAGTGTCTCAGGTGATTGATGTGGATGCCTATGTTGCAGGGCTAGATGGTGATAAGGTGTCGGTGAGGGTACGTCACTTCAGCGAGCCGGTTGGACCCATAGGGTACAATATGGGTGGGTCAATTGACCATAAGTATACTGTTAAAAAGGCGGAATTGGATGGCGCTTTTGAGCTGTTTCCGGTTAGCAACGTACCACGTGCGGTTGTACGAAAAAATATAGAGCCATTGTTACTTGAAAAAGGTGACGTTATTCTTCGTATAAACAAAAGAGAGGTTTTGGGAGAGGCTGATTTTCTTCAATTTTTATATGCCGGTAAAATTGAAGGTATAGATGTGTTCAGATCCGGAGCGATAAGAACAGTTGCTCCAGATATTAGTTTTGGACGTACCATTGTAGACAAAATCCTTCCTGACTCGCCTGCTGAAAAATCCGGAATTATAGCTGGAGATGTATTTGTTTCGATTGAAGGTATCGAGGTTTTTGAGCCACAGGCTGTGAAGCTTGTAACGGAGACTGAGGCTGTTAATAAACCGACTTTGAGTTATGTTTTTGAGAGAAATTCAGAGCAAATAAATATTGATGTGACCCCTGATGAGAATGGTTTAATAGGAGTTGCGCTCAGCCCAATGGTATCTACTCAAGGTATAGATGTAGATTTTTATGAATCTTTTCTTATAAGTTCGGTATTGGATATTAAGGCTGAGCGATATGGATTGTTGAAAGCTCCTTTTAAAGCATTTGGAGAAATTAAGAATGTATCATTGCTTACGGCAAAGATGATGGGAAATGTATTTGCCGGAGTTTTGAGCTCCGGTGAAGTTCCGGATTCCGTATCAGGTCCGGTTGGTATCGCGCAGATGACTTATCTTTCTGTGCAAGACGGCTTTATGGCCGTTATCCGCTTCGCGGCTATACTTTCATTGAGCCTTGGGGTTTTGAATATTCTACCTTTCCCTGCTCTCGATGGAGGACGTTTTGTATTTGTTATAATCGAATCAATTATTGGTCGTAGGATAAATCATAAATTTGAAGCTATGATACATGCTATTGGATTTGCAGTTTTACTTTTACTTATAGTTTTGATTACTTGGAATGACATTGCGAGGCTGTTTTGAATGTTTTTTTAATATCTTTCCCAGGTATGATTTGGCTTGTTGGAAGCCAAGTAACCTAATACTTTAAAGTCCTTGATTTTTTTTTGTAAGGCTATAGAATGCAAAGCCCGACGTTCAGGACGTCTGTATTTTTATCCTCATTCATATTCACCCTATGAACTATAAAGAGCTTTGGTCATCGCTTCTCGAACTTCTTCAACCTCGTATGAAAAGGGCTCATTTTGTTACATGGTTTCAGGACACTGCTGTTCTAAAAAATGAAGGTGGAGTTTTGACTATTGGTGTGCCAAATCCATTTGCTAAAGATTGGATGGCTAGCAAGTACTACGATACTCTTCTTGAAATTGCGAAAACTTTGGATAACACAATAGAGTCTCTCAATATAGAGGTTCATTCGAGCTTGTCTGCAAAAGACCATGCACACAAAGTTGATGTTAATAAAATATCTTCGATCAATGTTAAAAAGACTCGTAAATTGCCAAATAAAAATGAAGTTAAATTGATAGAGGGAATTTCCAGTCGTTGTTTGAATCCAAAATATAGATTGGATAATTATGTTGTTGGGCCTGCGAACAGGCTAGCGCACGCGGCCGCGTGCGCGGTCTCAGTGAAGCCAGGGTCTACTTACAATCCTTTGTTTGTTTATGGTGGAGTAGGGCTTGGTAAAACGCATATACTCCAAGCTATGGGCAATGAGATTTTAGAGAATTTTCCTGAAAAAACAGTCGTTTATGTGACTTCTGAAAAATTTACAAATGAGATAATAGAGGCTATTCGAAAATATGATTCAAAGAAGTTTAAACAAAAATATAGAAATGTAGATTGTCTTATAATTGATGATATACAATTTTTGGCTAATAAGGATAGTACACAGGTTGAATTTTTCCATACGTTCAATGAGCTTTATGATATGAATAAGCAAATTATCATTTCTTCAGATCGTCCACCAAAAGAACTATCAGGATTGGAAGATAGGCTTGTGAATCGTTTTGAGATGGGGATGATAGTTGATGTACAGGCTCCTGATTATGAGACACGTCTTGCTATATTGCAGAGAAAGGCTCAGGAATATGAAGCATTGATACCGGTTGACGTTTTGGAGTTCGTCGCTTATCACTGTCAAAACTCTGTGCGTGAATTAGAAGGAGTGCTTAAGCAGGCTATGGCTCAGGCGGAATTAGAAAATTCTATGCCTACAGTTAAATTTGTTGCAAATATCATGGATAAATTATGTCCCATGAGGGAGCACAGGTCTTTTGTAGAGCAGGGTGAGGTCGCTATTATTACTGACATTTTAGAAGTTGTGAAATTGGTTGCAGCTTATTTTAATGTTACCGCTGAAGATATCGTAGGATCCGGTCGTAAACGTGAATTCATGATTCCAAGACAGGTTTGTATGTACCTTATACGTCAAGAATTACATCAGTCTTATGAGCATATCGGAGAAGAGTTTGGAGGGCGTAATCATACTACTGTTATGCATGCATGTGATAAAATGAATGGTTATCTCAAATATGATCAAAGACTTGTACGTGATGTGAATGCAATTAAAAGAGAGATGGGATTGTAGTAAGTCTCGCGCCAGCATAGCTTTTCCACTTGCGAAGATCGTGGGTTTTTCCTATATTAGCCTTGAAATTTCAAAAATTTTGTCATGGATAATTTATATTACAGTAATCGAAGACGTAAAAAGAAGAGAGGCTTTTTTACGCCATTTCTTATTATATTGTGTGTGCTTGTTATTTTGGTATTGATTGTACAGATAGTTTCGAGCCTTCGCATGCAAACTGATGAGACGAAAAGAAACCAGGCGTTTGTATATATAGAGAGGGGTAAGGTTGAATTTCAGCCATGGGGTCAGGATGTTTGGCATGAGGCATATAATCAGGCTTTGATATGGGAGGGTGATCACCTTCGTACCGGTAAAGATTCTTATGCTGTACTTGAATTTTATGATGGGAGTAGACTCAGGATAAATGAAGAAACAGAATTACTTGTACAAAAAATTGAAGTTGAAAAAAAAGCCATTGGAGTTGAGATACGTTTAATATCAGGTGAAGTTTGGTTAAACGAACAAAAAACTGATGAAAATTTGAAATTCCGTGTATTTACTCCTCACTTAGATATAACTTCTCTTGGTACTCGTTATTCAGTTTCGATAGTTGACCCCGAATTTGTACGTGTTACAGAAGGTGAGGTGAAGGCTATGGTCTACGATAGTTTCACGGATGATCCAGAGTTACTGGATTCTGTTTCTATTGGGATCGGGCAGCAAGTAAGTGTGAGCGCTTCTGACATAGAGGCTTTGCAGGCTCGTAAATTTGTAAATTTATTGGAATCAACGGATGATTATTGGAGAGTTACCGAGTGGTATTTGTGGAATATTCGTGAAGATGAAACGCCAACTCTTTATACCAAGGAGAGTGTGCCAAAAAAAGCTGAAGACCAGAGAGATAGTGTTCTTAATCCTGAGCCTGCAACTGAAAGTTTAGATACTGTGGATGGTAATTCAGGAGCTCCTGCCATCAATGTACCAGCTCCAAAAGTAACTATTACCAATCCGGCTACTAGCCCATATGAATTAAAAGATACGCGTATTTACCTAAAAGGTACTGTCTCTTCCGATGTTACAAAGGTGATAGTTACTGAATTTTATGATGATCCGAAAGGGACTCCTTATCAATTATCAAAATTTGTACCCGGTTCCGGTGTTTGGAATTATGCAGCCGGACTTGATTTTGGGAATTTGAAATCCGGTAAGAATCGTTTTGTTGTACAGGCTTACAATAGTGATGGCTTGGTTTCAGATCCGGTTGAAATGTTTATAGTGGCGATGGGTGATGAAGAGGAGGATGCATCAGTCATTGAGAATACGGTTGATAAACCGGAGGTAATAGATGAAGCCATTACTCCACCAGAGGAAGTTGTTAGTATGTCAGTAACTGAAGAGCCGGTTGCTTCCGCTAACTCTATAACAAAAACTCAGCCAAAGATTAGCTCTTATGAAGAGGCGGAGAAGACTCGTGAGAATTATTTCCTCACAACATCCGATAGGGTTGTTATAAATGGTTCTACAGGTGGAGCCTCTGACGTTTCTAAAGTAATAGTGAATGGATGGCCACTTTCTTTGTATGAGTCTGGTAGCACGCAGTGGGTATATTATGCTAAATCATCAATCGGTACTTTGAAAACAGGCATAAACGTATATAACGTTTATACAGAAAATGCTAAAGGTGAAAGAAGTCTTTCGCTTACATTTACTATCGAGAAAAAATAATACGCACAGCGCATGAAATGCTTGCTGTGCGAAATAAAGTGGCGAAGCCGACAATATCCTACTTTAAATATTTCGCTTTATTGATGTTATGTTTTTCGTTTGTTTCTGCATATATCACCTCTCCTGTATTGAGAGTAGTTAGATAATACCAATAATCGCTGTATTTAGGGTAAACTGCACCTTTGAGACTACTGATTCCAGGGTTTGATATTGGGGTAGGTGGGAGACCTAGAAATTTTCGTGTATTGTATGCTGAGTCTATGTCGAGTTCTTCTAATGTTAAAGTGCTTCCCTGTGTCACATATAGGATTGTTGCATCAGCTCCGAGGGCCCAGTTTGAATCATATCTTTTCCATAGTATTCCTGCGACAAGAGGTATGTCATCTTTTGTGCGGACTTCTCTTTCTATAATTGATGCCATATTTAATATTTCATATAGGTCCCTGCTTGATGTCTCGTATGTTTTGCGCATATCATCAGTAATGTTTGAGTTCATTGTTTTTATTAGTCTTATGACAAAAGCATTCAGTGAAAACGAAGAGCGATTTATAAAATATGTGTCTGGAAACAGCAGTCCTTCTAAATTAGAATGGTTCTCTTGAAGAATGTTTAAGAATTCAGATGGGATTTCTGACACCTCTTCTTCTGTCAAATTGTTGATTGAGAAATTTATAAGTTCGCCTTTGCTTATCAGTCCAGCAGAGGAAAGTTTATCGTCTATTTGTGCAACTGTTAGTCCTTCTTGGATGGTTACAGCTTCCTCCGCAACTTTGTCGTTTGTTATAGTCTCTGCTATCTGTTGTGCAGACATGGCGCGATTCAGGATGAAGTTTCCAGCTTTGACATTGATATCCATTTTTTTTCTTTTCAAATAAGATCTGAAGACAGATGGGCTGTTAATTAGCTCCTTGTCTTTTAGCCCTTCGCTGATTTCTTTTAAGCTTTCTCCGTTTGAAATTTCAAATGCCACCTTGCTTTCATTTGTTATGTCTACCGGGGAAAGCATAGTTTGTGTGTAGTAATATTTTGTTCCGAAAAAGCACACTGCGATTATCGCCATGTATACTAAAAACCTCATAAAAGGTTGTCGTCTTTTCCGTCTGCGACGATATGCCATACTTATATATTAATAATTACCCAATGCCCGGAAGTCCCAGGTTACCCATAATAGCTTTCATTTTTTCAGCAGCTATTTCTTGAGATTTCTTCAGAGCCTTATTGAATACTTCTGTTAAAAGAGTTTCAAGTCTTGAGTTACCCTTTGCTTCATCGCTGATTTCAACTTTGATAACTTGTTGCTCACCGTTGATAATTACCGTCACGCCATCTTGAGCCGCCTCAATATGCATATTAGAAAGCTCTTTTTTGATTTTTTTCGCTTCTTTTTGAAGCTTGTATAGGTCTTTTGCTTGGTCAAACATTCCCATTTTGCTGCTGTTTATTAAATAATTTTATATCGCAGCCATTGTATAGTAGTTGAATAATATCGTCCAGAATAAGTTTTTTGGTTCTTTGTGTTTATTTTAGCTTGCACTCCTTAATTCATTTCGTTAGAATCCATGCGCTTTTTTAAAGATATAGTAATGGAAACAATAGTTCTTGAGGCGAAGGTACGTGATAAGAGTCAAAAGCTTAATCACTTGCGTAAAGCAGACCGATTGCCTGTCACATATTATGGTAATGGAGTTAAGAATTTAGATTTTGATCTAGATTATCAAGACTTCAGAAGGGCTTTTAAAGCCGGTGGACAAAATACTGTTATGGATTTAACTGTAGATGGTAAGCCGCTCAAGGTGCTTGTCCATGATATGCAGTTTGACCCGGTTAGTGATAGATTTATACATGTTGATTTTATCTCTGTAGATATGAATAAAGAGGTAAGTACTTCGATTCCTTTGGTTTTCGTAGGTACATCACCTGCCGTTAGAGAGATGGGTGGTACATTGATGGATAGTTTAAGTGAAGTAAACGTTAAATGTCTTGCAAGAGATCTTATACATGAGATTGAAGTTGATTTATCACTACTTGTTGATTTCCATTCAGTTGTTCACGTAAGTGATCTTAAAGTTCCTTCGACTGTAGAAATTACAGATGATCCTGAATTAGCAATCGCGACAGTTACAGCTCCAAAGAGTGAAGACGAGCTTGCCGCTGAGGATGCTGAAGACGCTGCAGCAGCAGCTGCTGCTATGGAGGCGGTGAAGGATGATGGTAAGGAAGAGGGTGGAAGTGTAAAAGACAATAAAGATCCTAATAGAGAGGAAAAGAAAGAAAAGCAGACGGAAGAAGGATAGTCTTAACTTAAATATAGAAAAAGCCTTCGAAGTAAAATCTGAGGGCTTTTTTAGTTGATTAATTCTAGTAGGAGTTCTCGTTTGATAGCGATGTCCCCTTGTCTTTGTTCGTCCGGAGTTTTTATTTCTATCCTAATCTCCTCCCCAATCCCATGTGGGGCTATAGATTTTGGTACATGAAAAATCCTACAATCTTTAGTTTGGATCTTGGCGAAGTTATCTTCGTACGCAATAATTGTGCCACTGAGTGAGTACATTTTTCTTTTGGTTTTTGATATTTTATTTTTGTTGAGGTTATTATAGAGGGATTGTGTGGTTTTGCAAGTTGTGTAAATGGTCGCTGAATGTTGTACTTCAGGGGACGAGAAATATGAGGTGTCGCGTGAGTAGTTATTTGTGAATGTGAAATCATGTTTTCTTAAAATATTTCACCCCTTCTATGTTTTTGAAGTCACTATCTTGCGTCCATAGGGTTGCATTGAAGAATCTTGCCGTTGCAAGGATTATGGCGTCTGCCATTGGAAGTGAGTGCCTCTTTTGTAGATTGGCGGACATTATCGCTAGCTCTTCATCTAGATCGACGATCATTCCGCTCCTCATAGATGCTAGAGCTTTAAGTGCCATTTCTTCATTGCCGTAGCTTAGTAGCTTTTTATAAACTTCGAAAACTACTATACTCGGTACAATTAGCCAATCGGTATCTTCGATGGCTTTTGCGAAATTTGGAGCATTTTTCGTGTCTACGAAATACTCTATCCATGCAGATGAATCAATCACATTATTCATAATTCTCTATCAGGTTCTCTTATAATTGTTGTGTCCATTCCTTTGAATGCGCCACGTAGTTCGGTGATAGGTACTACAGGTACGATTCTAATAGTCCCACCACATCTTATGAGTTCGCATTTCATCCCTGGTTTTAAGTCCATTCCCTCCCTTATGTTTTTTGGAATGACTATTTGAAACTTTGGAGATATTGTAACTGGTGTCATACGAAATCGTTATCGATATACATTTGGTAGTATATATGATTTTTTGTAGTACTGCAAGATGTGAGCACTGGATTTTGACTTTCATCAAAAAGAGGAGCCGTAAGGCTCCTCTTTTATAATTTCTCATACTATATAGGCGATAAATCGCCTTACCAATTCAATAAGCTCCATCCTGCGATCATTGGGGCGATGATAAGTGCAATTGTGTTGATAACCTTGATTAGGGCGTTTAGGGCAGGTCCTGCTGTGTCTTTGTATGGATCACCAACTGTGTCTCCAACTACTGCCGCCTTGTGTGCTTCTGATCCTTTTCCGCCATAGTTTCCGTCTTCGATGTATTTCTTTGCGTTATCCCAAGCTCCACCACCGTTTGACATGTTAAGTGCCATTAGAAGTCCTGTTACGATAACACCAACGAGCATACCTCCCAGAACGATTGGTCCAAGTACAAATCCTACGAACAAAGGAGTTAATACTGCAAGTAGCCCGGGGAAGATCATTTGTTTCAAAGCTCCTTTGGTTACGATGTCCACACAAGTTGCGTAGTCCGGTTTTGCAGTACCTTTCATGATTCCTTTGATTTCTCTGAATTGTCTTCTTACTTCTTCAACAACAGCGTGAGCTGCGACGCCAACAGCTTGCATACATGCGGCTGAGAATAAGAATGGTAGCATACCTCCGATAAATAGACCGATAAGTACTCTGTAGTCACTTAGATCAAATGAAAGGTGTTCTCCAGATCCACCTTTTAGAAGTTCTTCTTGGTAGGCTTGGAAAAGTACGATAGCAGCAAGCGCCGCAGAACCGATAGCGTAACCTTTTGTTACAGCTTTTGTAGTGTTACCTACTGCATCTAGAGCATCAGTGTTTTTGCGAACTTTTGCCGGAAGATCAGCCATTTCAGCGATACCTCCCGCATTGTCTGTAATAGGTCCGTATGAATCAAGGGCGATAACCATACCTGTTGTAGAAAGCATAGCGACAGCAGCGATAGCGACTCCATATATACCATTTTGTAAAATTGAATTCGCCCCGAAGTGGTACGCAAGAGCTATACCAATTACGATAATAATAACCGGTACTACAGTTGATTGAAGTCCTACTGCAAGACCCATGATTACGTTTGTTCCAGCTCCTGTTTCAGATGCTTTTGCGATTTTTCTAACCGGAGAAAATTTAGTTGAAGTGTAGTATTCAGTAATTACATTGATGAATAAAGTAACTCCTAGTCCGACTAGTGCAGCATAGAATATCATCATATCGCCGATCATTTCTTTTGTTATGAAGTAGAATCCTATTGCAGATAGTACACCTGCAGCGATCATACCTTTGTATAGAGCTCCCATAATATTGTTATCCTTACCTACGCGTACAAAGAAAGTTCCAAGGATTGATCCGATAACTGCTATGGAACCAAGTGCAAGTGGGTATTCGATACCTGCTTGTCCAAGCGCTCCTGTAACGGTTGATGCAGAAAGAATCATAGCTGCAATAAGTGTTACTGCGTATGTTTCAAAAAGATCAGCTCCCATACCGGCACAGTCTCCAACGTTGTCCCCAACATTGTCAGCGATAACTGCCGGATTTCTTGGATCATCCTCAGGAATTCCGGCTTCTACTTTACCTACGATATCAGCTCCAACGTCAGCTGCCTTTGTGAATATACCTCCACCGACACGTGCGAATAATGAAACAAGAGATGCTCCAAATCCGAATCCTATAAGTAGGTTTGGTGCTGCGTCTATAGGTACTCCCATGTACTCAGTGAATACATAGTAGAACCCTGCAACTCCTAGAAGTGCTAGGCCAACTACTGCTTGCCCGGTTACGGCGCCACCTTTGAATGCAACATTGAGTGCTTGTTTTAGACCTTTTGTTGCAGCTTGTGTAGTTCTGACGTTTGCACGTACGGCAGTTGCCATACCTATATAACCTGCAAGTGCGGAGAAAAACGATCCGACCAGGAATCCAACGGCAATCATATATCCGTTGTTATAATCTCCAGCAGGTATAAATGTTCCAAGTAGTAAGAATATAAGGATAGCAAAAATAGCGATCGTCTTATATTGACGATTTAAATATGCCATTGCTCCTTCTTGAATCGCTTGAGCGATTTCTTTCATACGTGCAGTTCCAGTATCCATACTAAGTACATTGATGATCAAGTAAAGTGAGAATATAAGTGCTATTCCACTCGCAATGATCGCGTATATTCCGATTGAAAGGTCCATAGAGTGTTCGGTTAAAAATTAATTTTATTATGTTTTATAAATCAAGATGCAACGCATGATATTCTATTGATTTTAAATGGCTCTATCAAAACACTTTTCCAATTACTGCTTGGCTTTAAATAAAATTGTTGGATAGTTGTAATTTAATTGATTTGACAAAGTTTTGGGATAGGGTAGGATTTGGGACTGTATATTTTGTTATAGTACATATGAAAATAAGGGTGGTTCCGGCATTATGTCTAGCTACTGTACTCACCGTTTCGGCCCTTGTTTTTTCTGAATCTAAAATTGAGTCAGTTGGTTCTGTAGAAGGTGTTGGCCTTCCTGATCAAGTGAATAAGCCAAGAAGAACTACACGATCTAGGTTAGAACAAGAATTGCGTAGGATTGATAAAGAAAATAAAGAGGCTCGTGCTCGTGAAAAAGAGTTAAGAGATAGTGGTATAAATAATTTTGCAGATTTGTGTGAAGATTTACATGAATATCCTGCATATTATCCGTTAACAATTGCTACGTTTGCTTTAGCTTTGGCTTGCTCTGATGATTATAGTGATGATGACTTTTCCGAGAATCCCGGGATAGAATACGAAGAAGAGTATGAAGTATGTTATTCTGATGGGGATTGTGAGCTCATTGTTGTAGGTACTTATGATGTTCTTGCAGAAGATTTTTTGTTTGATAATGACTGTCCGGTTAGTGGGGAGTGGTGTTCTTCAGTTTTTGTTGATGGAGTATCGCTCACATGTTCTTTGCAGGTTGTTTGTCAGTATGATCTTGAAAGTGGACAAACGTACTCATGTGAATATAGTGGTCAAATAGAAGGTATAGATGTCTCAAATTACGATTGGTTTGCGCGCAGAGCTTTGTTACATGAGCCAAACCCACTTACTTTTTGTACGCACGTTGCGGATGAATATATGAATAGTCCTGTTGAAGTTTGTTATGATGATGAATTTGCTAGCGCAGTTGGTTGTGATGAGGCAGAAGAGTAGTTTCAGGGTTGATTTTTTGCTGAAAAGTAGTATAATCGCCTCTTAGTGACTTAAAGTTTAGGTTGTTTTATGCTAGAATAAGTAGATTAATAATACATATATGACTGACCAAGGTGATCAACAATTCGGAGGGGCTGGTATACCTGTTCCCGGAGGACAAAACACTGGGTCTGGAGGGTTTCCTCAGCCGCCAGTGCCACTTGTACCGATGCCAGGGATACCAATGTCTATGCCAATGGCTCCCGTTTCATCACCGATGCCGGTTGCACCTGCTGTGCCGGAGGCACCGAAAAAGCCTATGACGCTTGAGGATCTTGCGAAACAAACTCCAATTTTTTCTGATGATGAATTAGAAGAAGATGATTTTGATCCGTGGGCTCCACTTGAGGAAGTGCAAAGACCTGTAGTTGCTAAAGATGAAGAGGAAGATGATGTGTTGGAATATTCTAAACCAATAACGCCAGCTCCATCTGTTACAACTAAAGTTGAAAAGGCATCGCCAGTTGTACCTGAATCGAAGAAAGAAATGTCGAGTGATCTTGAAAAAGATGCTGATGAAGAAGAAACTGAAGTAATTGAAGGGTCATTGGTTGATGATGATATAGATCCTTTTGAAGGTATAGAGGAAGATGATGATGAAAATCCACTTAAGAATTTCTTAGCTAATGCGAATATAAATGGAAAGAAGATTACCGGATGTATTGTTGCATTTGTTGTGATAATCGGACTTATAGTTGGATTGATTTATGGAGGTAAGTTTTTATTGAGTGTATTATCTAATGATAAATCTGATAATCAGGTTGAAGTTGTGAAAGAAGAACCTAAAAAAGAAGTAGTTAAAGAACCTGTGAAGGAGGAAGTGAAAAAAGATGATAAAGATGAGGTATTACCTGCAGGCTGGATTGAACCAAGTTTATATACCGGGTTTAAAGTCGGTCTTGAAGCTGCGGAAGGTAAAGATGAAATTGTACCTAATGTTCCCGGAATAGATGTTTCTCCAAGTGATGAAAATATTGTGAAATATGTGAACATACTTTCACGTATTAGAGTTTTGTATGAAACAAATATACAAGCTATGTTAAATAGTTCAAATGATAGAAATCGTACTTTGAATAGTTTTATATCTGATATGAAATTAATGTCTGCAGAAGCAGGTAGCTCTATATTGATTATTAAGGATCGTAAAGTTGTTTTACAGGGTGAATTTGATGCAATTACTGCTAAGAAACAAATTGAAGAAGATGAATATTTTGCAAATTTGTCTGCAAATAATCCACAGGCTACCAGCGATCATCTTGTTGTGTTTACAGAATTGGCAAAGCAGAGCGTTGATATTCGCGCGCGCTACCGCGCGCTCGATAAAATCGAAGAATATATGCAAAGATTTTTAGATGCTATTGATGTGCGTATCCGTGATGTTGAATTTAATCGTGAGGCTCTTATAAAGGGAGTTAAGGTTATAGATGTGCAAGGTTCCGATATAGATTTGATTATTCCCGAATCTGCTCTGTAGTAAAAAAAACACCTCCGCTAAATGAACTTTTATTTTTAGGTTCTTTTGTTATACTCATGCCGTATTAGATGATTTTTATTATGGTTACAGTTATAGAAAAAATAGCAAAGATAAACGAAGATCTTGATTTAGATATGGTTGGGAAAGCCATAAATATTATAGGTGGTGATAATGTTGTATGTATGCAGCATCTGAAATTAATGCTTTCTCTTCAACCTGATGAAGTGTCTTTGATTGCATACCTTATTCATGAGTATGTAATTGAGGAAAACATTCCAATTAAAAAAATAGAAAAAACATTTGGGAGGGAAGTTGCTGAGATGATAGTTGCTATAAATCATGTTTTTACATTAAAGGTTAATAAAAACACTCAGCCGGAAATTTTGCGTAAAATGTTTTTAACTCTTGCAAAGGATTTTAGAGTGGTGACTGTTTTACTTGTGAAAAAATTATCGGAACTAGAGCACGGTCTCAAAGATGAGAATCCAGATCTTGTGGAATTGTGTCATACTGCAATGGATATTTATATTCCAATAGCGACGAGGCTTGGTATTTATAGTATCAAGTCGTTTATGGAAGATATTTGTTTTGAAGTTTTGTATCCGGAAGATTTTAAAAGGATAAAAGATGAACTTGTTCAATATGAGGAGATAAGCGATAAATATATAGGGAGGGCCACGCAGGCATTAAATGGTTTGCTTGAAGATCATGGTATTAAGGCTGATATTTCCGGACGCATGAAACACCCTTATAGTATTTATAAAAAAATGCAGCGAAAGCAAAAAATGAGTGTTAGCGATATATTTGATATATTTGCACTTCGTATAGTTTTGGAAGAGGAAGATTCAAAAGATATTGAAAGTAATTTGGCTCAATGTTATGCGGTGCTTGGACTTATACATGGTAGGTGGAGACCTATAGCCAGGCGTTTTAAAGATTATATAGCAGTGCCGAAGGTAAATGGTTATCGTAGTTTGCATACGACGATCCTTGGACTTACTCCGGATGTTCGTGATGAACCGACTGAGGTACAGATACGTACCAGTTCAATGCATGATGAAGCTGAATATGGATTGGCTTCACATTGGTGGTACAAAGAAAGTCGAACAGGTCACACGGCCGTCAAAGATGAAGTGAATGGATCTCAAACCAAAAGAGTAAAAACTCAACTTGAATGGTTGCAGGGTATAGCAGATCTGCATAAGGAGTTTGAAGGTGACACCGAAGAGGGCACTCCTACCAGTGGACTTGATCTTTTTTCAGATCAGATTTTTGTCTTAACTCCAAATGGTGATGTTATGGATTTGCCTCAAGGTGGAACTCCAATTGATTTTGCTTATATGATTCATACAGATGTTGGGAATCGTTGCGTTCAGGCAAAAGTTAATGGAAATATAGTTCCGTTGGATTCTGAATTAAGTAATGGTGATGTAGTGCAGATACTTACAAAAAAAGATGCATTTCCAAGTCATTATTGGCTTTCTTTTGTTAAGACGCATTCAGCTAAATATCGTATAAAAAGTTGGTTTAGGGAACAGGATCGTGAGAATAATTTGCGATTAGGGCGAGATTCTTTGAATAAAGAATTAACTAAACTCAATAAGCCTTTGCTTGATCCGGGTTTGAATATGCTAAAAAATTATGATGGACGAGATCTTTCTTTTAAGGCGCGTGAATTTATACTTGAGTCTATAGGCAACGGTCATTTTTCAACTAAGCAAGTTTTGAAAAAATTGTTGCCACAAGATGAACTTTTGACAGAGAAGAATATTAAACCTGTAAAAATTGTTAAATTTAAAGAGTCCGATGTAAGTGGCAAGGGGTCAAAAGTTGTTATATCCGGTGAGAAAGATATACCGGTTGTTTTTGCTTCATGCTGTAGTCCCAGTTTTGGTATGCCTATAGTTGGTTATGTTGGACGCGGCCAAAGTGTGCGTATTCATGATCAAAAATGTGAAGAACTTTCCGCACTTGGGAGTGAGCGATTTATCCCTGTCGAATGGGAATCAAATGAAGGTTATTATGTTATACTTGAAATAAAAACAGATGATACTCCTGAGATGGGTGGTTTGATATGGGAGCGTCTAAAACAATTCACCCCCAATCAAAAAGAGCTATCTACGGTTGCAAAGGTTTCTGATGGAGTTGTTCGTAAATTATTCTTGGTAGTAAAAGATTTGGATGAACTGCAAGATATTATGTTGAAGTTGGAAAATCTGGAAGGGGTGTATGATATACGAAAAATCAGTTAATACCGACAAGTGATTTTTGAGTTGTCTTGAGTGCACATTGTAATATTTGTGTCAGAAGAAGATCATTTAAATATCTTAGCATTTGCAATGCTTTGTCGTTTGATTCTATTCGGAGAATGTTTATAAAACCACTATCTTTTATATAGTGTAATAATTTTAAGCTATCGAGACTTAATTGTTTGCATGGTTCCATAGTTTCTTTTGGTATACACTCTTCGCAATATAGATGAAGGTTTTCTTCAGTTATCCAAATGGCATCATTGCTGCATTTTTTTTTGCATGCGAGGCAGTATTTAAGATTTGGCAGATTCCCACTTAGGTCGAGAAGCTTTGTTTTAAAAGATTCGAATATTAATTCGTTGTTTGTTTCTTGTATGATAATTGCTGTTTTTGTGAGTAGGGTGTATAGCCTGTTGTTTGGCTCCTCTTCCTCTGTTGTGATGTGAATTAATTCTGCCAGTACGTATAGTTTTTGAATTATATCTAAAGTGTTAATTTGATTTCCGTTCTTGTGATCAAGTAAAGAATGAACGAGATTTACATTTCTTGTTTTGTAATAACCATTGCCTGATTTGTAAATTTCAAATTCACATATATTAAGTGGGCTAAGTACTCGCAGGCTGCTTTGGATTCTTTTTGACTGCATAGCGCTTAATGTTATTTTCCCAAAATCACTCGTCATTACAGAAAAAAGCTGAGTTTTTTCATTTTGGTACGGTATTTTTTTTAATATAAATCCGTGTGTTTTTATTTCTCGCATTTTTTTATTTTTTTATGCGTAAATATTTTTCAGTACTTAGAACTCCACTGATCAAACCTATTAGTACACAGCAGGTGAGTTCTAAAATTACGAATTGAAATAATTCAACATTGAGTGAAAATGATATTAGATCGAGCTCGGTTACTCTGAGAAATCCGTAGAGTAAAATCATGCTGCTAACGAAACCAACAAATCCATAGACGATGCCCTCTATTACAAATGGTGCGCGCATGGCGCCCGGCGACGCCCCAACTAATTTCATAACATCTAATTCATTTCTTTTGTAATATATACTTAGAGTTATCGCGTTGGATACGATGAGTATGCTTGCGATTACAAAAATTATGAGCGTACTTATAAGTATGCGCTTGCTACTATCGGTTATTTTTACAAGTTTACCTACTATTTTTTGGTTCTCTGTACTTTCTTTAAGGCTTACAAATAAATTTCTATAGTTATTTGAATCAGCTAGTTCGAGTATTTCGCTATGATTTTCTACGCTGTAAGTGATTATGTTTATGTTTGCCGGTAGAGGGTTTTCGATCGAGTATTTTGAAAAAGGATCTATAGCAATTGGGTATTTATTTAGCAGATTTCTGAGGGCATCTTCTTTTGAGGTGTAGACAACTTCTTTTACACTTTCTATATCTTTTATTTCTTCGATAAACTTTTCGATTTGGAGTGGTTCCCCATCATCTTTTATATATAAGATAATATCTACTTTTTGTTGTATGTCATCGAGCCCTGTTTCGGCAATTAAGTGAATAGAAAGAATTATATTAAAAGTAAAAAGTATCAGTGCAATTATAATAACAGTCGCAAGTGATAAGAATTTATTGCGCCATAGATTTGTAACTGCAAACGAAAATATGTTTTTAAGTCTCATTGGCTAATTTTGCTTTTATTTTTGAAGATTTGAATACCTCCGGTTTGTATGCCTCGAGCCTTACAATCTCAGTATTCAACTTATTATCAATTATAAGTTTATTTAATGTATAAGTGAATACGAATTGATCATAGCCGAGGGCAATGACATTTGGTTTATATTTTAGAATTATTTTGTGTTTATCTCCTTTCTCGCCAATGACAGCTTTATCTATGAGTTCATGTTTTTTTAGTATAGATAGTCTTTTTTTCGCATTGTGATCCGGCTTGTTGCCTTTGATTTTTTCAACAGTGCCATCTCTTGCTATTACTACTATCAAGTAATCGCCATGTTTTTTTGCTTGTTTGATTAGGTCTTCGTGTCCCGCATGAAAATAATCAAAGGTTCCAAAGATCATTACTTTTTTCTGAGATTTCATAGTATTAGAATTTATCTTTGAGTAATAAATTCACCAATAGTACACATATGAATACAAATACCCCTATAGCTGTGATTGTGATGTCTAGCCTTTTGTTCGGTTCAGGGTCTATGTTTAGTTTTATGCTTACTCCAAGGTAAAAAAGCCCTGCGACCAAAAATGGTAAATCACTAACTTTATTTATTATTAGAGTTATTCTTTCATAATAATCATTTACATACATAAGTCCGCTAAAAAAATGTATTAGCCCTGTTACGAGTAAAAAATAGAGTGAAACGATTTGTAAATTACGTACTGAGTTCATTTTATGAAGTTTCGTTATGGTGCTTGTAGTTTTGATCTAGCCTTTGCGCCTGTATCTATTTCGACTTTTTATGGCTTGTAACCTTTCGGATTGTACAATATTCATTTGAGTAGGTAAAGGTTCGCTTGGGTGACAGGTTGATGATTTTAGGTCGCCTGATACTTGGATGCTAGGCTGTTGTTTCATATTTAGGTGGAACACAGTTGTATTTATGATATGGCATGGCGCAAAAGTAAGTCAATACTCACCGTGCAATATTTGTACTTTGGCGCAACTTAAAGTTGTGTTCCTTGGCTTGTGGCTAGTCCTTTCCAGCGTCTTACCCTTGACCAAAGATGGTGAGTGAATGTTATAATTCTATCTCAAAAACATCTTTATTTTTTAATTAAAAACTCATGGAAAAAACTTTTATCATTGAAAAACTTTCTGACAAAGAGCTCATCGGTCTATGTGAAAATTTTGGAAAAAATGTCCTCCACTGGAAACGCAAATTCATCGGCCTAATCCCTGAAGTTAATAGACGAAAACTTTATGAAAAAAAAGGATTTGAGACAGTAGTTGAGTTCGGGGCGAAGATAGCAGGGCTGAGCAAACTCCAAGTGCAACGTGCAATTCAGATAGACAGGAAGCTTGAAGAGGAAAATCTCTCTGAGCTTCGCACATCATTTATCAGAGGAGAAATCAGTATGCACAAAATAGCTCGTATAGTTTCAATCGCCGAAACCGACAATGAGGAAATTTTGGTATATGCGGTGAAGAATTTGTCAAAAGGAGCTATC
>JAUYJN010000017.1 GCA_030700255.1 Candidatus Peregrinibacteria bacterium
AAATTTAATGAATTTTGGTTATGTGAAAGTGTGCACGTGAACAGATTTTGTACGTTATCTTGTACAAAAACTCTTCCCGGAAGGAGGGATTGTACAATAATCCGTACAATTTGGTTTTTATGTGTTTGCTAAAAAAGCACTTCCAGCCACACTTCTCTCATAAAATGGTCTATCAAATACGTACTTCATGGCTTGTTCTTAAGAATGACGTCTGAAACACGGCGTTCAAGACGTGTGCGCGTGCACAGCCTTTGAAACACGGCGTTCAGCTGGCAAACTTCGCGCATAGCATTGCCCAATTTGTTTAAAGACCCCTTGATGACGACTTGACATCACCGCTATGCAAGGGTATAGTCGCTTCTTAAAAATAAATTTTTATAATAAAATCATATGGCAAGAGGGTTATCAACTATGGCGGCAGCAGTATTAGCAGTGTCAGCTTTAACGCCGGGTTGTAGAGATGACAACCCTCATGGGGAATCTATGAGAGTAGTTGTTCCAACTGGAATACTAGTACCTGAGCTTGAAGGAGGGTTAAGCAACGATGTTCCGGTAGAAGCTCTTCCTGTAGAGTTAATAGATGATGATAACGCTCCTTTATTTGAAACAGACGGAACTTCAGTTGGTGTCGACGTAGAAGTGTGGGAAGCGGCAGCGGGAGTTAGAAATGCAGTTATAGTATCAGGTGAGGCGAATGATGGAGATGAATTAAGGGTTGTATTGCCATTGGACGATGGGAATACATTTATTGATAATGATGGTAGAAACTTAGTTGTCGTAGCTGGATATTGTAGATTAAATCAGGTGCGTGAAACTACTGAAGGTGGTCGTAGAGCTTCAGATGAGCTGCGTCAGTTTGGAATAGGAACGGAGCTCCCGCCGGTAGAATCAATTAGAATGAGACAGGCAGACGTAGATGGTTTAGATGAGTTATTTGGCTTTACAGATGGTCAAAGTGTAATGAATGGAGATAGGCCTTTAATGGCAGCGGAGCTTATCCAAAATGGTGGGCCATTTCTTGCTCTTAGTTGTACTGATGGCGTGGCAGGTGCAGCAAATGCAGCTGAATTAATAGTAGGTGGCATAGATGATGATGATTGATGACGATACGACTGGTGATGATGATGACTCTACAAATAACGAACCTTGTTTAGTTGAGGTTTTGTCAGTAGAAGATGCTGGTAATGGCGTCACAGTGGCTGTACCTGAATGGGCATTTGACATGGATACATCGGCGATTGTTGACCTACCTGGAGGAGATATGGTTTTCCCACTTGAATCAGGTTCACACGTTGGACTTGTTATGACTAGTGCGCAAGGCGGACCTTCACAACTTCGCATTGTACCAACAGGTGATTGCACCGGGCTTAGCCTGGGAGGGCAAGTTTTTTTCCCTCAAAGCGAGCCACCATACGATGGGGCAAAAGAAGCTATACTCAATGGGGCTACAGATTTTCAAGAACTTGTACCTGATGATTCAGGGGTTTATACAGCAACAGAGTTGTCAAATATTAACGCTGAAGGTTGGGGGATTACTCGATAGGTTATTCTGCGTTGTACTTGATAGGTTTTTTTTGTAAGCTTGGCGACGAGTATTTACGAGTCGCAAGTGCCGCCATTAAAATAAAACAACAACAAATATGCCAAAATTATCTATAGCAATTATTAATTACAATACGTGCGGACTTCTTGAAAGTTGTATAGATTCATTGCAAAAAATTGATTATGAGAAAAAAGAAATCGTACTCATAGATCAGGCGTCAACGGACGATTCGGTTAAACAAGTGAAGAAACTTTTTCCGAATGTAAGAGTTATTGAAAATCAAAACACCGGGTACAGCGGAGGGGCGAACAAAGGATATGATTCAACTGACGGAGAGTATCTGGTTATTATGAATCCGGATGTAACTGTTACGAAGGATTATTTCAAGATTCTTATAAAAGAATTGGAAAAAGATCATAAAATAGGTGCAATAACGGGTAAGATTTTAAAGACATTACCGGCGAGTCCGCCGAAAGATTTTCAGTCGATCATCGATACAACGGGGCTACTTGCATTCAAAAACAGAAGGGTTGTAGATAGGGGGCAGGGCTTCGCCGATACCGGTCAATTTGAGAAAAAGGAAGAGGTTTTTGGTATATCGGGGTGTCTCGCGCTATATCGCCGCGAAGCCCTGACTGACATTGCTCTTCCTACAAAATCAAAGCATGCAAAAAATGGCAAAGAAGTTTGGGATTATGATTTTTTTATGTACAAAGAGGATATAGATGTCTCATGGAGGCTCAATTTGCGAGGTTGGAAATGCATCTACCTACCGGAAGTAGTCGCATATCATGAGCGTGGAACAACAATACTTAAAAGATATTCAAACAAAGATGTAATCAAGCATAGAGCTTCAGTCCCAAAATTAGCACGGTTTTATTCATATAAAAATCAACGCTTGATGCAGTTGAAAAACGAAATAGCTGGAGATTTGTTTAAAGATTTCTTTACGCTTTTTATTCGTGAAATCCTTATAATGGGATTTGTGATTTTAAGAGAGCCAAGCACATTTGGTTCGATATTTTCGCTTATCCGAGAGCTCCCATCTGCATTCAGAAAACGCCGCCACATACAAAAAAACCGTAAAGTCACCTCAATGCGTCACTTCCTAAAAGGTTGTCCAAAAGACACCTTTGAAGGATGGAATTAGCATCCCTCTACGCATATCGACATATTTCCCCCCATACTATTCCCTAGTTATCTACTTTATTCTCAGCTAAATCCTGTTGGTGTTTTTGTAAGAATTCTTTAAATAATTTATCGACGCTTATACCTTTCTCTTGCAGCTCGAGCAGATTCTCAAGTGTTTCTTCCGAAAGTTTTAGCTGGAGTTTCTTGATAGGCAATGCCTCTCTTTTACAGAGTCCCATGCCTCCAATATTTTCATCCAAACTCGCATAGATTTGACTTATTGCAGCATTATCTTCTACGCAAGATTTGTGCACGTGCACAGATTTAGGGTTATTTGACGGCTCAAATAAGCCATTCTCAATTTTTATCTTTGAACTTTTTTCACTGGTATCAGCGATGTTGCTAACAAAATCACAACTCATATCACTACCAAAATCTGAAGAACTATTGTTAGAACCAAATAGCGAATCATTACCAAAGTTGAACTGATTTTCATCTGCAACATCCGTAACCCCAAACCTACTTTTCACATCCCGAACATATGTTTCAACTGTTCTACAAGAGAGTTTTCTAACAGCTTCCACTAAATCAATTTCATCGACCAGATCAACTATAGAAGCTATTTTTGCCAATTTATTTGAACTTATTTCGCCATTCACCAGCAAACTATGCAGTAGAGGTTTTTCAACAAAACGATCACTCAAATTGACAACCCTATCGACATGTTCGCGGCTTACTCCTCCGTATTTGGCCGCGAATTCGTATATGGATTTACATTTTTTCTTTTCAAAAAGTTTGCGTTTTTTCATCTCAGGCAAAAGTCCTATGAATTTTCGTCTGAAATGTATGGCCTTCTCACCATATTCTTTGCAGAGTGCAAGCAGGCCTTTATCGGAAAGTTTTGTTAAATTTTTCATGTAGTTTTGATTAAAGATTAGTTGTTTATTTGATGATTATGCTTCGCATTCTTTTTTTTGCAAAAGAAGTTTTACCTTTTGCCTTACAACGAAATAATAACATTTACTCACCATTTTGGGTCAAGGCGAAAGTGCTAAAAAAGCCCAGTCAAAAGCCAAGAAATGCCATTTCAACTTGCGCTAAAACTCAAATATTACATGGTGAGTATTGGCTTACTTCCGACTGATGTTTTATATTAGATTAGGAGGTGTTGAGAGATGCTAAAGATGACGTATGAATAGTTTGAGGTGTTGAGAGATGCTGAATATAAAGTACAAATAAAAGGTTAGCACCATCCAATATACTTGTGAAAGTTTAACATTATATAATGTGACGGGGTCAAAGAGGCTGCCTAAACCGTATTTACCTTGTCGCTTTTTCTGCTAGAATAGCCGAGGTGTTGGGGTCGGGCCAAAGATTATTTTAATATAAATAAATGCGCTCATTTATACGCATCATAGATCAAAAGGGGTTATCGGTTTTAATTCTTGTGCTTACGGATGTGGTTTCGTATTTTCTTAGTTTTATAGCCGCATATTTTGTTCGGTCTCATTTTCTGGTTAAGTCTTTTGATGTATCTCAAATACAATCCGTTGAATTTTATCTCACAGCACTACCGGTAGTGTTCCTTATAATGCTTTTTGTTTTTTATATTTTTGGGCTTTATGAAAGGAAAAACAGAATAGATGGGGTAATGGAATCATATCACGTGATGCGCGCAGTAACCTTCGCGTGGTTGCTTGTTATGGCCGCATCATTTTTGGCAAAAATTGATTATTCCAGAGTGCTTGTGATTTTATTTTGGGTAATCTCTTTGGTCCTTATAAATCTTGGTAGATTGATTGTCAGGCACGTGAAGCTTATGTCGATCAAACATGGCTATGGACTAACGGGGGTGCTGATTGTCGGAGCCGGAAAGGTTGGGCGTAATTTGAGCGCAGAATTAGAATCATATGTTCATTTTGGATATAGAGTTGTTGGATTTATAGATGATCATGTAAAAATCAAGGAAGGAAGTCCATTTAATTTTCTTGGAAAAACAAAAGATATTACGAGCCTTATTTCAAAACACAAAATAGATGAGGTTTTTATTTCTGATCCGGCAATGTCGTACGAGGCAATACTTGGTTTGATGCACAAATGTGAGGGTATGGATGTTCGGTTCAAAGTTGTTTCCGGTTTATTTGAAATAGTCGCCGGACGTATAGATATGACTGAAATAGAAGGGATCCCGAGCCTCGACATGCGTCGTACTCGTGGGAATTTCATTTTCTTATTCGTAAAAAGATTGATGGATTTGTTGTCTGCGATCATTGGTTGTTTATTACTTTTTCCACTTTGGGTTATTATTGGTTTAGCAATAAAAATTGATTCAAGTGGGCCAATTATTTTTAAACAAAAACGTATAGGATACAAAGGAGAAGAATTTGTAATGTGGAAATTTCGAACAATGCATCAAGGTGTGCGCAATCAAGAGTATGCTCCAAAAAGTTTGAGTGATAAGAGGGTAACAAGGGTGGGGCGCTTTCTTCGCAAGACAAGCCTCGACGAAGTACCACAATTTTGGAATGTCCTAAAAGGCGAAATGTCATTAGTGGGGCCGCGCCCCGAGATGCCATTTATAGTGGAGAAATATACTGATTGGCAGAAACGCAGGCTCGACGTAAAGCCCGGTATCACGGGACTTTGGCAGATACTTGGAAGGAAGGATTTGCCTCTGCATGAGAATATTGAATATGATTTTTATTATATAAAAAACAGATCACTTTTCCTCGATATTGTTATCATCATTAAGACTGTTCTGGTGATTATTACAGGAAAGGGTGCGTATTAAAAAACACATGAAAGAATTAATCGATACATTCTTGGGGGACACGAAAAAATGGTATGAAAAAGTATTTTTAATTTCGATACTTGGTGTTGCATTTTTAACTCCTATACTTTTTACATTTAGGCTCAAATCCGTTTTTGTTTTGCCAAAATTATATATACTCGCAATATGTTTGGCGATAGCGGTAATTATGATTGCGATCAAATATTTCAAAGAAGGGTCATTAATTCTTCGACCTAAAAAGTTTAATTTATTACTTGGTATTTATGCGGTTTTACTTATAGCATCTACATTGTTTTCATCAAATATTTATACAAGTTTGTTTGGGACTTATGGCAGATTTATAGGGCTGTTCACGCTCCTTACTTTATTGACTCTTGTATTTTTGATATTCAATTTTGTGCGTGAAAAGGTAGATCAAATACGTGTTTTGATTTTCTCATATATAAGTTCAATAGTTGTAGTTGTGCTTGGAATCATACAACACATGGGATATTTGATTGATAAATCTGAGCTCAATGCGGTAGCGAGCCGAGCGTTTTCAACGCTCGGACACGCAAATCATTTTGGAGGATTTATAGCTCAATTTATTTTCGTATCACTTGCACTTTTTTGTCTTTTGAAAAATAAATTCCTTAAAGCCGGCATAGTGATTTTGAATTTATTTTATCTTTATGCGCTTTTTCAAACTAGTAGCAGAGGTGCGTTTTTGGCGTTTATAGTCGCATCCATTGTTGCGGCGATTTCAATATTTGCGCTTTCATGGAAGACCCATAGAGAAGTGATGAAAAAAGTTCTCACAGGAATTATTATATTTATATTGATAAGCGTTATAGGAATATTTGCTTTCAAAGAAAAAGTGAAAAAAATAGAAGTGGTTGATCGTACCATAAGCATGGTCGAGTTTATGCAGGATGGCAATATCCCTGATCGTCTAAGTTGGATTTTTAGTAGTCATCAGATGATACAAGATAGGCCATTTTTTGGATTTGGAGTTTCTACTTTCCATGATATTTACAATCAATACAGGAGGCTTGATTATCGTACCCCAGGGGACGAGCAAGACAAAATTGTTCCGGAAACCGCTCACAACGAATACTTAAATATAGCAGCGACGGAGGGGCTATTTGCATTCATCGCTTATCTTGCAATTATGATTTATGCCTTGAGATTTATATACAAAATCGCATTCTCCGAAGCGATCCAAAAAAAGAAGAGTTCAAAATCTTTCGTACTTATATTTTTAGCGTCCGCAATCCTTACATATCTAATTCAAGTGCTTGTTAATTTTGGAACTATTGGAACTATGACACCGTTTTTCATTTTACTTGGTGTTTCACTTGGATATGCTTCAAACCTCAGTGAGCCCGATGTGAAGATAGATACAAAAGGTTATGCCCTAACCGGATTTATAATTTTGCTCACAGGTTTTTCTATTATGAATTTATACATGGTACATAGGGCTGTGAAAGCTGATAGATTTTTGAGATTAACAGAAGTTTTGCATCTTCATCCGGATTTTCAAAAGGATGGATATATCTATCATATAGATGCTATGACTCGTGCAGTCGATTTAAATCCATACGCTTATAATTTATATGAAGAATTGGGAGCTTATGATCTAAAACAGGCCATTAGAGTTGCAGAATACAAAAAGACGGAAGCTTTGTTGCTTGATGCGACCTCTGCTTATGAAAGGGCATTAAAATTGAATAATTTCCATGCTGATACATACAAAGATGTCGCTACAATAAATAGTTACTTGGTAGAAGTTTACGGGCAAGTAAATGCTGTTGAAAAAGCGAAAGAGGCAAAGGCTAAAGTTTATGCCGCTTATGACAAATCAATTGAATTAAGTCCAAATAATCCACTTCATAGAATTATCGCTGCAGATAAATATATGCAATTTGGTGACTATAAAAAAGCCCTTACTTTATATGAAGAAGTGAGGAGTATGCGCCCGGAATATCCGGGTATAGATAAAAAGATTTCATCGGCGCGCGGTAACTAAACTATTTACTTTCCAGTTCAAGAGCTCTCTTAAGTGATGCGAGTCCCACTTCAAGTTGTTTCAAATCCGGTTCTGCAGTTGTGATTTTTTGGAACCAAAGCCCCGGTTTGATAATTTGGCGCACTATCCATTTGTCCATATGTTTCGCACTGTATTTGAGAGCTTCATAAGAAACCCCAGCTATCAAAGGAAGCATTGCAATTCTTTCTAAAAATTTTAGTAAAAATTCACTATGAGTTGGCACGAGTGTATAAACTAAAATACTCATCATGAAAACTATAATTATAAAACTAGTCCCGCAACGCGGATGAAAACGCGTATGTTTTTTTGCCTCCACCGGTACGAGCACATCTATGAGTTTCTTGCCTGCATTGGCTCCGGATTCATCTACGCTTTCATAGGTAGTAATAGACTTGTGCTCCGCCCCATGGTATTGAAAAAGCCTCTTTATATCAGGTAGTTGCGCTATAAGAATTAGGTAAATTAAGAAGAAAAGAGTTTTCAAAATCCCATCTATAATATTGAAATATATATATGTGTCATTCAAAATTGGGAAACTTCCACTCAAAAAATCAGTTATAAAAAGTGGTAACCATTTAAACAAAAAAAGCGCTAAAGCGAGTCCAATAACTAGGCTAACAACTCCGATCAAAACTTCATGTATAGTTCTATTCCCATCGGATTTTAGTTCATGATCTGATTTTTTTGTCTCAGAACTTAAAAAAACATCATTTGAGAAATTCAACGCTCGAACTCCTATATACATAGATTCGACCAAGCCAACCATCCCGCGAAGAACAGGTATTTTGCTAACGCCAAGTCTTTTTCCCCATGAAACAAACCTCTCTTCTTTTATAAGAATTTCACCACCACTCTTCCTAACCGCGATAACAATATAGTTCGGCGATCTCATCATCACACCTTCCATCACCGCCTGCCCACCGACCGCAAAATCAAATTTCCGACTCTCTGCAGCTTCGATTTTTAGTGACAATCTTTTCTTTGGTTGATTTATTATTTTTTTAGACATTTTAATTTTAAAATTAAATAGCTAATACATTATACATAAAACTCAATCTGAAACTACGATAAATTTTTTATAAACAAATCCTTTGACATTTTTGATTACGACACGACGGAAATACAACTCTGTATTGACCATATAGCACGCCCTAAAAGTAAGCCAACGCTCACCATGTAACATTTGTACTTTGGTGCGACCCAAAGTGGCGTTTCTTGGCTTGTAGCTTGTTCTTTTTATCATTCTAGCCTTGACCAAGAATGGTGAGCGAATGTTATAATTTGTTCGTAATATAGTTACTGATAATTTACTTTTAGGATGAGCAAACTATAAAGAAATCACAATAATTTTTAATTAAAAACTCATGGAAAAAACTACATCAACTAAGTCATCTTTGAATTTTCAGATCAACAATGTTGGCGATCTTTCCGACAAAGAGCTCATCAGTCTATGTGAAAATTTTGGAAAAAACGCCC
>JAUYJN010000018.1 GCA_030700255.1 Candidatus Peregrinibacteria bacterium
TATGAAGGTTTTTTGCTGCCAAAAGATGGTTTTTCGGCTTGACCCCAGCGGATTCCTTCTAGGTATTTTTACCCACTAGTCCGTTTGTTTTTTTATTGTTCATATCTTTTATATTTATGGATTATTAGAAGAAAATATTAACAAAAATTCGTAAAAATTGCCAGACTAATATAGGCGAAAAACATGAGTAATAAGCATAATATCACCATTTCGAGTTGCGCGAGAATGGAAATGTTTTGTGGTACGCACGCGCTCACCTGCGTATGGGCGAGGGGGTAGGGAAATGGTTGGAAAAGGTGAGTTGGTGGGGAAAGATGAGTTTGGGGAAAAGGTGAGGCGGGGAAAAATGGCACGGCTGGCGTGTTCTAAAGCGGAGCTACCCGCCTTTGGCGGGTTGATACCCCGTCCATAAGGAGGGGGATGAGCTTGTTCCAGAATCTTTGTGGTGTAGAATTGGAGTATGAAATTGAGAAGGCAAGCGCATACAGTATATAAAACGAAGGAATATTCCCGAAAATTGGGCTGAAGGTTCCACCGTTGAGTAAGAAATTTAGGAGGATATGACGTCTATCACTCATGGGAGGATATGCTGTCCATCACTCATCACTGAAATTTTTGCCCAAAGTGTTTAATGAGGTGGGATGGAGTTGTTACACTAAGTGGGCTTCGGTTCCGCTTTCTTTTATAGCGCGGTGCAGGCGCGGATAATTTGTGAGGAGCGGGTCTTCGCTTATTAGTTTTTCTGCCTCAATCCTAGCTTTTTTGATTATTCTTCCATCTGAGAAAGTGGCCATGCGAAGATCCGGTACGCCACTTTGGCGTACACCATAAACCGCGCCTGGGCCACGGAGCTCTAAATCTATTTCTGAAAGCTTGAATCCACTTGAATGTTTTACCATAGCGATAAGTCTTTGTTTGTTTTCATCTGTGAAATGATGCGGGAATAAGAAGCAATACGATTGATGAGCCCCTCTTCCGACGCGGCCACGAAATTGATGAAGCTGAGAAAGTCCAAAACGCTCCGCTCCTTCGATCATCATAATTGTCGAATTTGGTACGTCTATCCCTACTTCAACAACAGAAGTTGAAACTAGAATCTGTATTTCATTTGCTGAAAAGCTTTTCATGATACTGTCTTTTTCTTCAGACGTTAGACGTCCATGTAGTAGCCCAAGTTTGAAATTTGGAAAAATGTGAGCCTTAAGTCTTTCAAATTCTTCAGTGGCTGCTTTTACATTTTCTAATTTTTCCGACTCTTCAACTAGTGGGCAAATTACAAATGCCTGTTTCCCCTCCTCTATCTGCTCAGCAATCCATGTGTAGGCATCACTTCTTTTATGTTCAGGCACTATTCTAGTCATTATTTCTTGTCTACCGGGTGGCAGCTCATCTATCACAGAGATATCCTGGTCTCCGTATATTGTCAGAGCGAGAGTTCGAGGAATTGGAGTTGCTGACATATTGAGTAAATGAGGATTGCCAAATTCTTTTAATTTCTCTCTTTGTTTAACGCCAAACCTATGTTGTTCATCCACTATTGCAAGACCTAGATTTTTGAATGTTATAGAATCTTGGATTATTGCATGTGTTCCAATTACTATGTCTATCTCGCCATTTGCAAGCATAGTCGTACGTTCTTTTTTATCTTTTGCAGGTAGTGACCCAAGAATTAATTCAACTTTTATACCAAATTGCTCGAGCATTTTTTTGAATGAGCGGCAGTGTTGTTCGGTAAGTATGGATGTAGGTGCCATTACAGCAACTTGAAAGCCCGCTTTTACCGCTTGAAGCGCCGCTGCCGCCGCAACGACCGTTTTGCCTGAACCGACGTCTCCTTGAAGAAGTCTGAGCATAGGATAATCCATATCTAGATCTCCGCATATTTCTTTGAGTGAACGGTCTTGCGCACCAGTTAATTTGAATGGTAGTCCGTTTAAAAATTCTTTGTTTAGTTTTTTATCCAATTTAATTTTTTTTTCAAACCCCTCTACCCCTTTTCGCCAAGCCCATTTTTTTTGTAATGCTGATATTTGCAAAAAAAGTAATTCATCAAAGGCTAGCCTTTCTTTAGCTTTTTCTAATTTTTCTTCTGAAGTTGGGAAATGAACTTCTTTGATCGCCTCTTTCATTGGCAGGAGTTCGTTTCTTTCCCTTATTTCATTTGGATATGGATCTTCCAAATATTCCGTCATGTACATTAGCGGATGTAATTTTTCTCGTAGCCATTTTGAGCTTATTCTGCCATTTTGCCCCTCTATGTCTTTTTCACTGTATATAGGTATGATTTCTGCGCTGTGAACCTGATCTTTGCCTTTTAATTCTACGCTTGGGTTTTGCATGGTTATTTTGCCAAAGTCGAATTTCACTTTACCGGCAAGTGTCACCGAATCGCCGGGAGCTAGTTTTTGCTTAAGATACGGCTGATTAAACCATACAACCTCTAGAGACCCTGTGTTATCAGTTACTAATGCTGACAATATGTCCATTCCCCTTATTTTTTTGCTGGAAAAATTACTTAGAACCCCTTTGATTACTTGCTTATCACCAGGTTTTAATTCTAAGATATTGGTTTCTGATTGATATTCATATCTTCTTGGGAAATACATTAAAAAATCTCTGACAGTTCTTATTTCGAGCTCTGCCAATTTTTTTATGTGTCTAGAGGTCGTTCGAAGTACACTGCTAAGATTTTGATCAAGTACGGTCATTTCAATTACGTCATGAATATTTTTGCCCTTAACTTACTTCAAGGGAGTAAAAGATTGTACTACCTGGAAATCTTTTAATCAATTCGATAGTACTGTCCGTGCTCCACCAGTCAAGCATATATGTTGACTGCGGTGCTTCAACTATACATGCATTATGTTGGTTTTCATTTGATCTTACTTCTACGATCGTCATTTCACTGCAACCGGAATCAGCTGATGGTTGAGTCAAAATTTCATCTGTTAGAGGAGATCCAAAATTATTTTCATCTACATTTATGATTATGAGTTTTGACCATGAAGATTCGAATCCTTTTGTCAGATTCATAGCTATGAACTTACCATCAGGCGAATTTAGTACGCCGCCTATATAATTGTAAGTATCGTCAAATGGAGCGTAAAATATTTTTGTCTTACTTTTTTTGAAATCAATTAATCTTACTCCGGTTGTTGATTCCAGTTGTACTAAATATCTGTTTTTTTCGTAACCAGGTACGTTTTTTATAATATAATCCTTAAGCTCTTTTGATAATGGCTCTGCTTTGAATTCTATTGGATTCCTTGGTATCTTATCTCCCATTTCGATAGTTATACCGAATGCCCCACCGTTTACATGACTACGTAAACTTCCTTCCGGCTCCGGATAAGTTTTGCTTCCACAGCTTATAAGAAAAAGAGATGAAATGAGAATTATTGATGTGAGAATGTATTTGTAATTCATGATATTAAATTATTTTTTTATATAAAGAAATTTTCGTTTTCCTACTTGGAGAAGTGTTTTTTCTGTCGAGAGAGAGAGTTCCATATGTGGATCATCGATTTTCTCTCCATTTACTTTTACTCCGCCCTGTTCCATAAGTCTTCGGCCTTCTGCCTTTGAAGGGATCATTTTTTGGTTGTACAATAAATCAAGTAAGTTGATAGTCTCATTTCCAATCGAGATTTCCTCTATATCATCCGGAAGTTCTTTGCGAGCAAATTGATTTACAAACGCCTCTTCCGCGTCATCGGCTGCTGCTTCATCATGGTAAAGAGTAACAATTTCTTTTGCGAGTTGTACTTTGAGATCTCGTGGATTTGTACCGGATTTAAGCTCTTTTTTGATTCCTTCAATTTCTTTTAGTGTGAGTTCTGTCGCAAGTGTGAAATATTGCGTGATAAGCTCATCTTTGATTGACATGATTTTCCCGAACATATCTCTTGGCTCATCTCCTATAGCGATATGATTATTATATGATTTACTCATCTTGCGTCCATCCGTCCCCTCGAGTAGATCGAAGGTCATACAATGCTTAGCACGTCCGTTGATTTTTTCCTGAAGGGTTCTTCCAGCCAAGATATTAAATAATTGATCGTTCCCTCCAAGCTCTAAGTCGACGTCCATTGCGACTGAGTCATATCCTTGCATAAGTGGGTATAAAAACTCATGTACACCTATTGGTTTACTGTTTTTAAATCGTTCTTGGAACATGTCTCGCTCCATCATTTGTTGTACTGTAAAATTCCCTGCTAATTTTATTACGTCTGCAAAATTCATTTTTGAAAGCCAATCGTTGTTGTTTAGAATTTTCACAGGGTTCTCTCCTTCGAAATCAAGTATTGTTGCGGCTTGTTCTTTGTACGTTTCCGCATTTATCATCACTTGCTCATATGTGAGTGGTGGCCGTGTAATGTCTTTACCTGTAGGGTCTCCAAGTTGTGCGGTAAATCCGCCAAAGAGTAAAATTATTTCATGTCCAAGTTCTTGAAATCTACGTAGTTTTCTTAACGGTACGGCATGCCCTATGTGTAGCTCTGAGCCGGTTGGGTCTATACCTAGATAGAGTTTTATCTTTTTGCCGGAGAGTAATACTTTCTCTAATTCTTCCTTTACGATCACATTTGTAACGCCACGAGTTAAAATATCGTTTACTTGTTCTTTTAGTTCCATTATGGTTTTATTTTAGTTGAATTTAATTCTTATCATTTCTCATGCCTGAAGACAAAGTTTCCAGAGAAGCCAATTACATTATAAGTGCTCCCATAGAATTTACAATAAAATCTCCGGAAGTTGCCGGAGAACGGCTGGACAAACACCTTGCAAAGCAATTCCCTGGTCATAGTCGTCGTTTTTTACAGGATCTTATTGATAATCAGAAAATACTCGTAAATGGAAAAAAGAAGTCTCCAAGCTACAAAACTAAGGTTGGAGATAGTATTTCTGTTGATTTGCCTGATCGTCCGGTAAAATTAAAAATTGAAGCACAGGATTTGAATCTGAATGTTGTTTATGAGGATCCTAATATTTTGGTTATAAATAAACCGGCAGGTATGGTTTGTCATCCTGCTGATAGATATAGACATCTTACCGGCACCGTCGTGAACGCAGTGCTCCACCATTGTGAAGGCCAACTTAGCGGTATAAATGGTGTTTTACGTCCAGGTATAGTTCATCGCTTGGACCGTGATACCTCGGGGCTTCTTATAGTTGGAAAAACAGATATAGGTCATCGACATATGTCCAAAGTTATAAAAAACCGTTGGATTGAAAAATATTATTTGACCCTTGTGAGTGGTCATTTGAAGCCAAAAAAAGGAACTATTGAAGCACCAATAGGTCGTGACCCCAAACATCGCTTCAAAAAAGCCGTCGGGGGTATAGAATCAAAAGATGCCCTCACCCATTATGAGGTTTTGGAGTATTTGGGAGACGAAACTGCGAAAAAAAGCCCCGATAGCGGGACTTTTGCTAAAGCAACTTTACTCAAAGTACGCATAATTACCGGTCGTACTCATCAGATCCGTGTGCACTTGTCTTCTATAGGCCATCCGGTCATTGGCGATAATATGTATGGAAATGATGATGTGAATGAATATTTCAAGGGGAAATATGGCTTAGAAAGGCAGTTTTTGCACGCTTGGAGACTTAAATTCCGCATTCCGGGAGAAGAAAAAGATACTGAATTTATAGGCGAAATCCCTGCTGATTTACAAAAGGTGCTTGATGATAGTGGTGTTGAAGTTTAGATTATTCAGCTTTCTTTGTTGCCGGCTTCTTTGCCGGAGCTTTTTTCTCCGCCTTTGCTTCAACTACTTTTTCTTCTTTTATAGGAGCTTCTTTTGCTTCGACTTTCTTTACCGGAGCCTTAGTACCTCCTGACAGAGCGACTTTAACAACTTCAACTTCAGTGTACATTTGTCTGTGACCTTGAGTTTTTCGGTATCTTTTCTTTGGTTTCATTTTGAAGATACGAAGTTTTTTATCTTTGAACTCTCCAAGTACTTTGACTTCAATGTAAGCTCCTGCGATGAATGGCATACCAAGTGTTACTTCTTTATCAGAAATAAGTAGAACTTCGTCGAATTTAACTTTATCTCCTTCTTTTGCTTCTTCCATGAAGCTAATCTGCACTTTGTCGCCCTCTGCGACTTTGTATTGATGACCTTTGATTTCTGCTATTGCAAACATAGTTTTGAACTTTAAATATGCTCTTAAGCTCTAAGAGCGGGGTGATTTTACATGCTGTATAAAAGCTTTGCAAGCAAAAATGCGATGATTTTACGTCTTTATTCTATCAAAGATTGTTTCGATCGATTCTGAAATTTTATTTTCGATGATTTCCGTCTCATGTTTGGCGAATCCTCCGAGCACATAGTCACTTAAGTCGATTTTGGATTTCAGATCTTCCGGACGGTTTTCTATGCCAAATCTGAGACGTGGAAAGTCTTCTCCTATGTGTTGAACGATTGATCTCATGCCGTTGTGAGTACCAGGTCCGCCGGAGCTTCGGAAGCGCAATTCGCCAAGTGGTAGGTCTATGTCGTCATAAACCACGATTAAATCTTCGCTTGAGAGTTTAAAGAAGCTTTTTATAGTAGCTACAGTTTCTCCGGATAAATTCATGAATGTCAGAGGTTTGACTAGGATAAGTTTATCGTTTTTATCGTTTGGATTATTCGTTTCAGTGATTAGCGCTTTGAATTTCTTGTTTTCTTTAAAATCGTCCGCCCCTACTCTAGCCTTGAGCTCATCTATTATCATCCAGCCGATATTGTGCCGGCTTTTTATATATTTACCTCCTGGATTTCCTAATCCTATTATTACTTTCATAATTTAGTTTCTGAAGTAAAATCTTTTTCCTGCGATCATTATTACATCACCGAGAGCAGCTCCTTTTGCTACGAGCTTTTTGTTGATGTCCATTTTTCTTATTACATCATGTACACGATCGACGGCTTCATCACTGTTAGTATCGGTCATTATTACTATTTGCTCAAGTCTTTTACCTTTGATTTCAAATATTTGGCGTGAGAATTTTTTTATTCGATCCTCTTTTTTGAAACCATTTATCAATTCATATAACTGATCTTCGTACTCTTCTTCAGTGATTTCACCTTCTTTTAGCATGTCACGTAATTCTTTTTTCTTTATACGTTCTTTGTGTGTCATACGTTTCTTACCCTCTTGTAGTTCACTTGTGACTTTTTCTGAGTCTATTAGCTCAACTTCAAACTGATGATTGCTTGTGAGCAAATGTGGGCGGAATGTTTTGTGATCTTCGGTTTTGGCAAGTAGTTCAAGGACATCTTGGTCTTGGACTCTCATTTCTTTCACCTTACCCCACATAGAGAACATAAGATCTTTTAAACCATCTCCGGTTAATGCGGATATAAAAAATAATTTATTTTTTTTCTTGAATTCAGCGAACTCTTTTTCTATCTCAGGATAAAGTTCTTCTATAAGGATATCTGTCTTGTTTATCACAACTACTTGGTCTTTTTCAGCTAAGTCTTTGGAATATTTGGCCAGCTCTGCATTTATAGTGTCGAAACTTTCACGAAGATTTCCCAGCGATCCATCGAGGAGATGAATAAGGAATTTTGCTCTTCCTACATGGCGTAAAAATTCGTGGCCAAGCCCTTTGCCTTCTGCGGCGCCCTCTATAAGACCCGGGATATCAACTACAGTGAAACTTTCCCCCATACTTCCTCCGAATGGTTTCATATCAACTACTCCTAAATTTGGCACTAATGTTGTGAAGTGATATTCTGCAATCTTTGGTTTTACGGCTGATATACGTGAGATTAGTGTGGATTTCCCGGCACTTGGTAGTCCTATGATTCCTATTTCCGCAACTAGTTTTAGCTCCATGTGAACTGTTAGCTCTTCGCCCGGTTCGCCGAGCTCTGCGAAGTTAGGAGCTTGTCTTGTACTAGATGCAAATTGAGCATTTCCTTTACCTCCCATACCACCTTTTGCAATTATTACTTCCTGATTTCTAAATTTTAAATCGGCAATTACGTTGCCATCTTCATCTTTTACTATTGTTCCAAGTGGTACCTCAAGTATTAAGTCAGAACCGGTATGCCCATTTTGATTTCTTTTTGCTCCACTCCCTCCAGATGTCGCTTTAAAACTTTTTTTCGTATTAAAATCAACTAATGTGTTGATATTTTCATTTGTTTTTAAAATTACATTTCCTCCGCTTCCCCCGTTCCCTCCATCAGGACCTCCCATTGATATATATTTTTCACGTCTAAAACTGGCGCACCCGCCTCCTCCGTTTCCAGCTTTTAATGTTACAGTTGTCTCGTCGCAAAAATTCACGTGATACTTGGTTTAATGTTAAATTATTTCAATTCAGCTTCTATCAATTCACTCATCTCTGTGAAATTTCTAAATCCTACCACCATTTTACCATTTATGAAAAATGTTGGAGTTCCATTTACTTTAAGTGATTTACCGGTATAAAAATCAAAACCTATTTTTTCGAGCGTAGAATCGGCATCGAAGCAAATTGCAAATTGTTCCGTATTAATTCCAAGTTTACCTGCTGCATTGGTCAGGATAGTTTTTACATCAGCATTTTGCCATGAATATTGATTTTCAAATAGATAATTATGCATTTCCCAGAATTTGCCTTGTTCGTATGCACATTCTCCAGCTTTAGCCGCACTAATTGCATATTCGTGAATGTTATATATTGGGAAATCCCTATATACTAATTTTACCTTACCGGTATCTATATATTGTTCTTTGATTTTCTTTCCGGTCTCTCTATGGAATTGTTCACAAACCGGGCATTGAAAGTCTGAAAATTCAATTATTGTTACCGGAGCATTGAGATCTCCGAGAATTGGATTCTCATCAATATTTATCGCTATCCTTGATTCTTCTTCAAAAGTACTTTGAGCTTCTTCAGTTGGGACGTCTGTTTCAGACAATCCTTTTATAATATCTTGCATCTTCCCTCTGTCGGTTAGCGATTCCTCTGAAGTTGGAGCCTCTGTGCCTTGACTACAAGCGCTGAGTGCTAATACGCAAAGTAAACTTATAAGTATGAATTTTGTATTTCTCATGATTATTTAATAATGAATTTAAATTGTATTAATTTTTAATAGTTTTGGTATTCTCGCAAAATCTTTATGTAGTATAGCTCTATAACTGCCATTGTATAGTGCAAATGCCGGATGATACATGGGCAGATATATTTGTTTTTCGGTTGCGATACCTTTGTGCTCTATCGGTTCTCCATGAACTTTTGATATCTGTAAGTCTCGCGGAAGAAATCTGTACATCGCATGCCTACCAAGAAGTACTATAAGTTTTGGCTTGATTAAAGCTACTTGTCTTTCGAGATATGAATAACATGAGGCTACTTCATCCGGTTTTGGGTCGCGGTTTTCCGGTGGCCGGCACTTTACTATATTTGTGATAAATACGTCTGATCTTTTTAGCTCTATTCCATTTAGGAGCTCATCCAAAAACTTGCCGGCCGCTCCAATAAATGGTTCGCCTTTCAGATCTTCGTTTTTACCGGGCCCCTCCCCTATAAACATAATATCGGCATTTGGATTGCCACTTCCGGGGACTGCATTTGTTCTGGTTTTACAAAGTCCGCATTTTTCACATGACTTTATTTGCTCACTGATTTCAGTAAGAATGCTCATATCTCTTTTGAAGTATTTTGCTTATAACATACATCATAATTCCTACTACAAGTGTAATAATCCCTGCGAGAGTAATTAAGTGAAGTATATCTCCAAAGGCGAAATCAAAGATTGAACTGACTTTCTCTTCTGAAAAGGTAACGCCGGAGGAGTCGAATGCATTTCGTACAGTTTCGCTTGTATATAATGATTTAACGATAAATCTGGAAAGGACTTCAACCGATGATGTCAAAAACCCAGCTACTGCTAATGAAGAGCTTACTTTTCTGACTCCTATATATAATGGATGTAAATTTAAAGCGAAAATCCCAGTAAGAGGTGAAAGCATAAGTGATATTATAATCATATTTACTGTGAATTTCCTCAGTAAAATAAATTGAAGTGTTTTGACGATATTATCTACTACTGAGTTTTCTGTCTCTATCTCTATTGTTGGTGGGATTCCAAAATTGATATTTTTCCGGAGATAAGTTTTCGCCTCTTTCTGCATTGATACTGTAGGAGTGGTTTCTTCTACTAATTTGTTGATGAAATCATTCTCTTTTTCCTTCAAAAAAGTAAGATCTATGACTATCATCTTGCCGTCATAGTTTTCGATTGAATCAAAAACAGTATTTGCAGTATTTAAAATATTTTCTTTTGTAAAAGTCTCTTCAAATATCATTCTTATATTTTCTTTGGATAGCGCGGATGGCATTAGTCCGGATTTATCCTCTATAATTCCCTCTATATGTTCAGATTGGATTTTGATGAACTCATTTGCAAAATGGTTTTCATAGTAATCTCTATCCAGGTATGTATTGAGTATGCTCAATATGAAAATGCCAAGTGTGAAAATGATAAAAAACATGAATTTCATAGAAATAGTCAGTGTTGAGCTTAAAAATCGCATATGAATTTAATATTTTATTTTATATTTTTATTATTATTCTATTCCACTTTTTACTATTAATTCATTCATCTTATTTAGGTAATCGCTCTCTACATCTAATTCAAATCTTAATTTTGGCGTTATTCGTAATTTTACTTTTTTCATTAGTTTCTTCTGAATTACCGGCGTGATTTTCGTTAGATATTTTATTAATTCTTCTTCGTTTTTCATAGCGCTTACGAAGATTTTCGCATGAGAAAGGTCTTTTGCTGTGTCCACTTTCATAACAGATATTAGCTGAAAAGACGGGTGATTGTGTTCTAGCAAAATAATATCGCTAATTGCTCTATGTAGTAAACTGTTAACTTTTGATACTCTTTCACTCATCTCTTTTAAATTGTTTAACTGATATGATATTCTTCTTACAAATTACAAATCAACGAACGCACTCTATCAGAATGAATCCAAAAATTAAACTTATTTTTTTCGGCACACCGGAGATTGCTGTCAAATGCCTTGAGGCTCTCAAGTCAGATAGCTCTTTTGAGATTTTAGCTGTTATTACTCAAGAAGATAAACCTGTTGGCAGAAAGAAAGTGATGACGCCACCGGACGTAAAAGTATACGCAGAGTCTGTGGGTATCCCTGTTTATCAGCCGACAAATATAAGCGATGACGTGTCATTGTATGAGCAGCTCGCCTTGCTTCCGCCAGATTACAATGTCGTAGTGGCATATGGGCAGATAATGTCACAAAAGTGGTTAGATCTTCCCTGTCTTCGCTCCGTCAATTTGCACGTTTCTTTATTGCCGAAGTATCGAGGAGCTTCTCCTATGCAAGAAACTTTGAAGCATGGAGATACGACGACCGGAGTTTCTATTCAAGAAATGGCATTTTTGATAGATACCGGAGGTATTTTATCTCAAGAAGAATTTGAAATTGAACCAAATGATACATTCTTGGAAATCTATGAAAAAGCAGGTTCTATAGGTGCCCGCCTTCTCGTTGAAACCTTGAAGTCCGATTTTGACGCAACTTCTGATCAAGGACGTCTTACAGGTACCATACAAGACAACTCGAAGGCTTCTTATTGCACCAAGATCACCAAGGAAGATGGATTTGTCGATTTTGCAACTCTGACAGCTACAGAAATTTATAATAAATACCGAGCTTACAAATTATGGCCGGGAATATGGACCATGATGGGTGGTAAGAGAATGAAGCTGACAGAGGTTATGACTTTACCGGATGCTGACTTTGAAAATCTTGCGAACTCCGGACAGATGGCCGGTTTAGATGACGACTCTACTCTTAAGAGTATGAGCAAGACAAAAGACCGTCTTTTTGCAAGATGCGAAGAGGGAATTCTCGAGATTCTAAGATGTCAGGTTGAAGGCGGCACAGAGATCAGTGCGGAAGAGTTTTTGCGTGGGAATTAGATTGTTTATTTTTCTATGCTTACTCCGCTTTCTTCTAAGTTGGCGAGGTAGTTTGTCATGACTCCGAGGATTACCATGAGGAATATTCCGGCTGAATAATTGGTGTAAAAATAATGGTCTAAATTTGCGAGTATGAATATATGAGTAATGAGTATGATTGCGAAATATATCGGGAAGCATTTGTATTTGCCTTCGATTTTTGTGAGAAGTTTGAAGAGGTGGAGCAGGCCGATTGTGAGGCCTGCGATGATACTTGCCGCCGCTAGTATTCCAAGTTCTGTGCCGATAAGTAAAAACATATTGTGAACAGGCTCAAATTCCCATGGCATTAATTTTTTGGAACTAAAATCTGCCACTGCATTTGTGTAGTTGCCAAGCCCTACTCCCATCGGGTGAGCGAGAAGCATTGAGAAGCTTGTTTTGATTTGGTCTATACGTTCAACCAGACTTGTATCTCCGACTAATTTCAAGCGAACTAATATTAGATTTAGAATTCCCGTAAAATATCCTATAAATATAAAAGTGAGAAATGTGAATGTGAAATTTCTAATTTTGGAATATGTTATTTTGAATTCTCTAAATGCTAAAAATATTATTAAGCTGACGATCGTTGCGAGCCAGGCTGCCCTAGAAAAACTTAGTAGAACTCCAAGGGACAGTATGCCGATTAATATATTAGCTTTTTTCTTTGGCATTAGTTCTTGCATGCGTAGGTAGCCTGCAAGTAAAACTCCTATACTCAAAAGTCCGCCGAATATGTTTGCATGTGTGAATGTGCCATAAGGGCGGATCACCTTTAGGCTGCCAATATCTATTTTTGCAACATTTAAAATCTCCGGCCCTATGTTTGATTCTCCAAGGAAGCTGAGCCCTACAGAAGATTGGAGGATGAATTGTAACAACCCTAGAAAAACTTGGAATACAAGACAGCTTAAAATTAAAATTATTAATCTCTTTTCAGAGATGAGTCTATTTATTACAAAAAGATAAACGATGAGTAATTTGAACAATTGAATTAGCCAGAAGAAAGTTATTGTTTCATTGATACTGAAAAAATATGATAAAAGTGCGAAGAAAAATATTCCGGCGATTGCGAATCTTGCATGGTTATTACCAATGCTAAAAAAAATCCTTTTAGAATTAAGTGTCACATACAATCCGTAAAAAAGTATTCCAATAGAGAACATTATATCACTCAAATAAAATTGAAATGTTGTGTATGGACTAAATTGGCCGCTCCATTGAGTTCCCTGCAGTGCGACGGTATTTATTTGAAAAAAACTTAATATAATACCAAGACAGAAGCAAAAGATAGCTATTCTTCTTGTTGTTAATTCCTTCTTTAAATGATACATCGAATTATAAAGTTTGTGCCACATTTTTTTCAACTTGCTTAGCATTGTAGCTTCTTTTTTCATGTGTTTACCGGCTTTTTGTACTTTAGTAATTATTTTGTAACCTCTTTTACTTTAGGGAATACTCCATCCGTAGGTATCAATGCATTTATTTGGTCTTCACCTTCTTTTAATGCAGTCTTTACCGGAACTGTCGCTATAACTTTGTTTATCATTTCTTCGAAAGCTTCGTTGTATTTTATTGGATTTGTCATAGGTATGCTTTGTGCGTAACCGACTTGTTTTGCGAAAACCCCATAGATTGGGTCATTAACTTGTTCTTCTATTAGGTCCCTTCTTGCTGCAGGTCTTTTTGTTTTTTGATTGTAGTATCGAGAATTCTCTTGGTTTGTTATGAAGTTTATAAGTAGCCATGCTTCATTTGGGTGCTCGCTGGTTCTTGCTACCGCTGGAGAAAAATATGAGGCTAGAGTTGCCATATTGCCAACACTTTCTTCAGGATTAAATACCTGTGGGATTTCTGCTACAGCTATATCAGTCACTTCAATTGCACTTGGATTTCTTTTTGCGATAGTGTTTATTTGGCGTGCTATATCTTCATATAAATATGAATATCCGAGAATCATTGCAACTTTACCTCTGGCGAATGTGTCGACTTCTTGCTCGGCACTGTTTACATCACTTAAAAATAAATTCCATGTGTAATTCCTGCTCGTAGGTAGTCCGTAACCTGTATACATGCTGAGTGAATCAAGCCCCGGTGTGTTTGGTTTACCAAAACTATTTATCCCTTGAGCTTGTCCAAATATTGCTCGTCCGTATTTTTCATCATAAAATTTTGTACCACTTTGCAGTAGCAAAGTTAGGAATATTTCTTTTGCCCTCAATATATTGTCGGCCCGCCCCATTGCGATACCCGCTACTTTGAATCTTTCAAAGCTGTTATCTTCTTTTTTTAATTTAAAAATATCTTCTTCAAGTTCTGACCATGTTCGTGGTGGCTTACCTCTTTCAGGTATTTTTTCGTTGTAATATTTTTTGTTGTAATACAGTGCGAGTGTGTCGATATATAGAGGGAAGCTGTATATTTGATCTATACCTGTTTCATCTTTGATTATCAGGTCTTTCGTGGCTATATCTACGTAAGTTGCTTCAAAACTTTCACGGGTCACTGAAGTTGGTGCCGGCATTAATTTTTTGTGATCCATCAAAAACCAAGAATTGTGGAGGAAAAATACATCCGGCCCCTGCCCTTCGGCAAGTTCGTTCACGATTAAGTCTCTATATTCATCTACATCATTGAACTTCCTGTAATTCACCTTGATCCCGGGGTTCGCGCTTTTGAATGCTTGGAGCATTGGCTCGAAGATATCCTCATTATCAAACATATTGTATACAGTCAGTTCTGTGAAATTCGCGCTACCTACCTTTTTACTTGGCTGTTCTTTTTTTTGACATCCGGAAATACTGAAAAGTAAGATCAGGATTGCTATTTGTGCGATGATTTTTTTTAGCATTTTTTTATGTGTTTTAGATTTTATGGGTTTTGGTATTATCTTTCTAAACCTTCTAAATAATATTTTTTAGAAAGTGCGTAATAATAATAGTTCATCCATTTCTTATTCAGTTTACTCAATACTTTGAAAAGTTGCAAAGTTATTGGGTTTGATAGCATTTTGAATGCTAAGATTTTTGATTTCGAGGGTTTGATTTTTAATTCAGGATATTTTTTATCTATTATTGTGGCTGACTTTGCAATCATCCTCATGCGAGGAGCGATGCTTGCTTCCGTGATTACATGGTGGTGCCAGCCTATTGCCTTTGGATTGTATAGGAGTTTGAAGTTATGTTTTTTTTCGAGTCGATATCCGAGCTCTATATCTTCCCAACCGTATTCACTAAAGCTTGGGTCAAATTGCTCTTTCTCGAGTATTGATTTTTTTAGTGAAATATTTGAAGTGTAAAAGAAATTGTAGTTTGCATGTTTTTTGTGGCCGTTGTTGTCATTTTTGTCACTATTATTGTTTGAATACCCTATGGCTTTTTTGCCGAATGCGTCTTTTCCGTCAGGGCAGCCACCTAGTTTTTCATATGCGAATTGATGCCCGCCATATTTACCAAATACGCATGACCCATTTGTAAGCCATTGCATGAAATAACTTAATCCCCCATTTTTAGCCAAATCCGGATGCCAGTCTGTGAATCCGAGGACTCCTTCGGTTTCTTTCGGGTATTTCTTGTGAAATTTCAGATGTTCTTCCAGGAAGTTTTTGTTCGCAGGAATGACGTCGTCTCCAAGGAATATTACGATATCTCCTTTTGCCTTTTTGATTCCGTTATTGCGTGCAATCCCTTGTTTTTGATTTTTTTGCCATACGTATTGGAAATTCGGATTTTTTTTATGAAATCCTTCTACTACTTTTTTTGTTGATCCTTCATCTTTTGATCCATCATCAATCACGATTACTTCATAATCTTTATTTGCCAAACTTTGCTCCATGAGACTTCGCAAAGTCCGCTTCAAAATATCAGCTCTTTGATATGTAGGTATGACTATAGAAAGTTTCATACATCAATCATACCGACTTCATTCTTTTCTGTACATATGTACCTTTGAGTCGATTGAGAGTTTGTTTTTGCCCTCAAGAGTTTTATTTAGTTCCTCTTTGTGTAATAGGTTTCCTGTTTGCCACATGTCGCTTTGGTTATCTTCATTTATAATTTCACCGGTGTGTGCAAGTAGCTCATGTTTTTTGCATATTGGGACTATTGATTCCGAATTATGATTCTTATTTAATGCAAACCGTTTTATATGATGTAAAATCATCCCTGCATTCCTACAGTTTGGGTAGGCGCAACGTCCTTCATGTTTTTCACGTATGGCTTTTTTTATTGCTTCGGGTATGTATCGAGAGGTTTCATCGGTTTTTTCTGATTTTTGTTTTTTTACTTCTTTTGAATTTGTATTTCTTGAAGTTTTGGTATTCGTTGTTTTACATTTTTTCACGACTTCTTCCATAAATTCATTCCACGTAAGCGTTATTTTCCTTTCTTTTTCAATCGCTTGTTTTAAATATCTAAGTTGGAATTCTGTCTCCGGACTTACTGCAAATGATAAAGTGGTCCATTTGTTTTCATGGAAATGACCATAGCCTTCGTTTGCGATACTTTCTATTTGTTCTGCAGCTTTACTCTTAAGAGTTAGATCATTATTTATTCTTGGATTTTGTCCGGATTCTTGATTGTTTCTGAATTCTTGTACAAATACCTCAAGGGCTTGTTGTGGCATACTCTTAACTTTTTCCGCCCATTTCCCATCCGTTTCTTTCGTTGCTACCCATGCAACTTTTTCTATTTTACTCCAACCTTGATCTCCGGATATGAGTAGATTTTTCAGAGCAGGTTTATCTTCAACTTTTATGGCAATTCTTAGTATTTTACCGGTTGCTTCATGGCTCATTCCGGCAAGCTTGCCGGCGAATTCGTATATTGAGGAAAATCCACGTTTTTTGTGGAGTTCTCTTTTTGCAACTTCCGGTAAGAGGCCTGCGAATTTACGTTTCCAGATTCTGGTTTGGAGTCCAAAGTCTTTGCACTTTTGATAAAGTTCGGAATCGGAAAGGGATTCTATTTCTAAACTTATACAGATACGGCCGGTTGTGTTCATGTGTTTTCGTTAGCGAATTAATTTTCAAAAAGCCGATACCTAATTCATGTATAAATGTGGTAGGGTCGGCCTTTTGAGTTTTTATTGGCTTTGTAGGTCTTGGATGATTCGTTATGCATAGGGTTTTTATGCCCATAGGTGGTAAAGGCCGACTATTAAGCTGCAACCAGCTCGCCGTCTTCAACTATTTCAACTTCCATGTTTTCTGTAGGTAGTTCGTCAGAAGTAGTTTCTTCATCTTCTTTTTTCCCATAGTCGAGTGGTTTTAAACCACTTACAACTACTTCGGTGACGTATTTCTTCTCACCCTTTTCGTTTTTGTAGTCGTGATTTACAAGTTTACCCTCTATATACATGAGGCGTCCCTTGTTGCAGACTTTTGATGCGAAATCAGCTAGCCCATTCCAAGCCACAGCCTTGTGGAAATTGGCATTGCGCATAACTTGCCCTTCCGGGTTTTTCCATTGCTCGTTTGTGGCAATAGTGAAGTTTGTAACTTTCTTTCCGCTCTTTGTCATTTTGAGCGTTGTATCGGCAGTTACGTTACCGATAAGTTGGACTTTGTTGATACTTGGCATGGTAGTTTTTGGTTAAGAAATACTTGCCAGTCATTTTTTGACGAGCAGAACATAGCAATTGAAATTAAAAATTCTTTAAAATATCGAATAAAAAAACATTAAATCGTTTTTAAAAAAAACATGAAAGAAATCTAAAATATTCTGAATTTGAAAATGTAATTGAATTTTGTAAAACAGATCGTCGAGTTTCGTAAGTTTGTGAATTTGATGCGCTATTTTTCAATTCTGCCATTGCTTAAAACCTCCAAATATACTTAAATGTTGGTGCTTTTTTAGAATAAAAATATGTTTACAGGAATCGTAAAAGAAATTGGAACTGTCAAGTCGGTTGTGAATAAAGACGATGGTATTTACTTCGTAATTGAAGCGGATATGTCGAATGTTGCCTTTCCTTCCACTCTTTTAAATGGGGATAGTATTTCTGTAAATGGTGCTTGTCAGACTGTGGTTGATTTTGAATTGTTTGACGATGGAAAATATGGATCTTTTACAATTCAGTCTATTCCAGAGACTATGCGTGTTACAAACTTCTCTGATTTTGAAGTTGGAACAAAAGTAAATTTGGAACCGGCTATGAAACTTCAGGATTCTATTGATGGGCATTTGGTACAGGGGCATATTGATTGCACCGGATTGGTGGACGCTTTGGAGCGCCAAGATAATGGCACTGCGCTTAGGATTATATTTTCGGAGGATATAGAGGAATTTATTGTTTACAAAGGTTCGATAACTGTAAATGGTGTAAGTCTTACTATTTCAAAGGTTGGGTCAACAGAGTCTTCAGATGAAATCGATTCAAGAGTTAGTTGTAACTTTTTTGAGGTTTCATTGATCGCCCATAGTATCGAAAATACAAACCTTGGACTTTTAAAAAAAGGTGATAAAGTAAACCTAGAAGCTGATATGATGGCTAGGTATGCTGCAAAGATTATTGAATTTTCTAATCGAAGGAACTCTTAACTCTAAAAAATGCTAGAAGGATCTATAAAATACAGTGGTGGAAAAATAGGAATTGTTGTGAGTAGATTTAATGACGATATTACCGGTAACTTACTCAAAGGGGCTATTCATGGTTTGAAAAAATATGGTGTACCCGATGTCGATAGTGATGGCGAAAATATGATAGAAATAGTACGGGTGCCCGGCGCATTTGAAATCCCACTTACTGCTCAGAAACTGCTGCGAGGTGAAACCGGTGGAGAGGCGTGTGATGTTGTTATAACTCTTGGAGTTATTATTAAAGGAGATACCGAGCACTATGAGTATGTATGCAAAGAGACGGCTGATGGAATTATGCGTGTACAGCTGGATGAAGGTAAACCTGTGATTTTTGAAGTGCTTATGGTCGATAACATAGAAAAGGCTTATGCAAGATCAGTTGTGCCGGTGGATGAGAATGGTGAAGGCGAAGAAGACAAAGATGGTGGCTCAAACTGGATGAAAAACAAAGGATACATTGCGGCATTAAATGCTCTTGAAATGATTAATCTCTATGGCAAAATGTAGCCTGAAAGTTCAGCTGGGTTGGTAGGTTAAACATGCCCTGAGGATGGCTTGTGATGTTACTCTTAAGAGTAAAGTTGCTCAATAAACTGGAAATATCGCAAATTATATTCATAATAATTTAAAAATGGCTCTCAAAACTCTCAAAGACGTGGATCTCAAGTTCAAACGTGTACTTTTGCGTGTGGATTTTAATGTTCCTCTGGATAAAGAAACCGGCGAAATTCAGGATAATACTAGGATAGTTGCCGCGATGAATACTATTTACGATATTCTGGATGGTGGAGTGACTGAGCTTGTTATCATGACTCATTTAGGGCGACCAAAAGGTGAGAAAGTCCCTACTCTATCTACCAAGGTTCTTGCAGAAGAATTGAGTAATATTATGGGGGAAGAGGTCCTGCATGTGAGTGATTGTGTTGGGATTCCATGTAAAAGTCAGGATCATAGAGTTTTTATGCTTGAAAATGTGAGATTCCATCCGGAAGAGAAAAAAGGCGATGAAGGGTTCGCAAAGAAATTGGCAGAGCATGGAGATGTTTTTATTAATGATGCATTTGCAGTGTGTCATAGAGATGAGGCGTCCGTTACTACTGTAGCCAAGGTGATGCAGGCTGAGGGTAAGGCTATAGCTGCTGGGCGTTTGGTAGAAAAAGAAGCCGAAATGCTTGGGAAGATTTTGGAAAATCCAAAAGCTCCTTTTGTGATGATAGTGAGTGGTGCAAAGGTTGATACGAAAATAGGAATGATTCAGAATTTTTATGACAAAGTGGATACTTTTATACTTGGTGGCGGAATTGCGAATACATTTTTGGCTGCAGAAGGATTTGATGTTGCAGACTCTTTATATGAAGAAGACAAAGTTGAACTTGCTCGTGAAATTTTGGTTGCTTGTAGCGAACATGTAAATGAAGTCGTGATCCCAACCGATGCGATGGTTGCCTCAGAGTTCAGTGCAACGGCAGAGGCGGCGCATGTACCGGTTGAAGATGTGATGGGTGATATGAGAATCCTTGATTTAGGTAGTAATACAATTGATCGATGTGTTGAAATTTTATCAAATGCCGAAATGATTGTTTGGAATGGCCCTCTTGGAGTTTATGAATTCCCACAATTTATGGAAGGTACAAAGCGTATTGCGGAGGCTATCGCAGCAAACAAAAATGCAACTACCGTTATCGGCGGTGGAGATACTGTAGATGCTGTAAACAAACTTGGAATTTCATTCAAAGAATACACTCACGTGTCTACCGGAGGTGGAGCGATGGTTGAATTTTTGGAAGGTAAGGTTCTCCCTGGGATTGAGGTGCTGATGGACTAAAGTGTCCCACTTGGAGAGGTTATTACTTCATCTTCACAACCCCTCCTCTTCAATAAAATCTCCATCTTCATCGATTGCGAGTATGTGTTCTAATGTTTTTCTCATATCTTTTTGAAATACAACTTCTTCATACGCCGCAGTTACTCCGGTTTTTGTCGCTTGCTCCCTCTCTACTCCCTTTGCTTTAGCTTCTAGCATTGCTGTATACCCAGCCATAATTCCTAACATACTTTCTTTTTTTTAATTACGAGACGTCAATCTTAACATTTTAGGTTTTTTTGTCAAGATACCCCTGGAGCATAATTCGTGCGGCTTCGGCGTCATCTTGTTGAGTGTCTATTTGAGATCGCTTTTTCCTCTTCATGGTTGATTTTACTTCACGTATGTTTTTTTGAGCATCGAAGCTGGAAAAATCTTCATTGGCGAACACGAGGGATATGTCGAGTTTTCGTTCTTGCAACGCATGTTTCAATTCCAATGCGAAAGCCTGGATTTTGTCTTTCCACTCCCCCGCTTGAGAAGGTAAGCCAAAAACTATTATTTGGAAAGGTTTGTCGTTACCTTGGTTTTGTTTCAAGCTTTGTTCTTGCAAAATCAGTGCTGTGAGCGTTTTGAGTTGTGAAGTTAGGTTTCCTTCTATGGTTTGCCATGTGAACGCCAAAGTGCCGCTCTCGTCACTACGTGCGAGACCGGTTTTCGTGGTTCCGAGATCAATTCCAATTAGTTTTCTTTGCATACTATTCAGTAGCTTCTACCACTATTTTAACCTCTGCCTTATGTTTTTCACTTAGTTTCACTGTTGCAGTAAATTCTCCAGCTTCTTTGATTGAACCTCCATCAATTGAGACAACATCTTTTGTAAGCTCCATTTTTGCTTGAGTTTTTAGAGCTTCCAGTATGTCATCAATAGTTATTGAACCGTAGAGAGTTCCTTTTTCAGATACTTTTTCTTTGAATTTAAGTGTGATACCATTAAGTTTTGCCTTAGTCTCCTCAGCTTTTGCCATTAATTCTTCTTTTTCTTTTACCGTCTGTTCTTTCATGGTTTCATATTTCTTCAATGCATCTTTTGTTGCAAGCGCAGCAAGACCTTTTGGGAAAAGGTAGTTACGAAAATATCCAGGTTTTACGTTCTTAACATCACCTGTATAGCCTACTCCTGTTATATTGTGGGTCAAAATTACTTGCATGTTTTTGGATTTTACATTTTATATACCGTGTGCCCGAGAATTCTAGTCAAAATAGTTGTAAAGTCAAGAAAAACTCATGTTTATTTAGCTTCCCATAGATGAAGGTTGTTCAATCTGTCCGTTGGAATAGCTAAATGGGGCGCTTTTACGCCTGAAAATTGCCTATCAACCAAATAATAATAACTTGGTGTATATAGGAAAACTGCCGGTGCATCTTCAGAAAAAAGACCTGCCAGTTCTGTTAATTTCTTTTCTTTTCCGGTTGGGTCAAAATCATGGCGGATCCTTTCAATCAATAAATCCGCTGTAGGATTTGTGTAATTTGATAAATTCAGGCCATTTTGATTTATCTGACTTGAATGCCAGAACGAATATACATCCATGTTGTAACCAAGGTTTTGTCCATATAATAGTAGGTCGTAGTCTCTTTTCATGATTGCACCTTCCAGTTCTGCAAGTGGAAGTCGAATTATTTTTAATTTTATACCGATGGCTTTTAGTTGTTGTTCTATATTGCTTACAACTTTCTGTGTAATTTCTTCAGCTTTTGAATTTTCATCATAAAGACGTGCAAGAAGTCTTATGTGAAATATTTCCCCATCTTCATTTACTCGGAAACCTTTTTCTTGATTCAAACTCCAACCTGCGTCAAACAAGGCTCCCATCGCTTCTTGTATGTTACTTTGATTCCTCCAATCGTCTTGCTTCAGTTCAAGTAGTGGAGTGTCGATACTTTTTTTGTAGCCCACCGCATCGAGTATAGACTGTTTCTCAATAGCTTTTTTTATTCCCAGCCTTGCTTTTTGCTTTTTCAAAAATGGCGAATTTGTATTCATAAATAGAGCTGTGTATTGCGGTAGCGTATATTCATTTAGTTTGAATCTACTGTCCTGGATTTCATCTTTGAAATAAATCGGAACTCTTGCCATGCCATGTACGTTGTATTGTCCACTAATCATTGAACCAAAATCCGGATATATATTGAAAATGACATTTGTTATATTCCCGCCTTTTTCGAAATAATCATTGAATTTTTTTAATTTAACTTGTGTTATTTCTTTTTCAGCTATGTGTATAGAATCAAATTCAAATGGCCCACATCCAATAGGTTTAGAGTTGAATTCATGATTTGGCAGATTAGCTACTGTTATGTCTTTTAATATATGTGCAGGAAGTAATCCATTTACCGTACTTGTGAAGAAAAATGAATTAGGGGCATTTAATATGAATTCTACAGTTGATTCATCTATCTTTTTTATTTCTACATTCGTGAAAGTTTCCTTTAGGATACGATTCCGGAATTTTTCATTTTGGATTACAGTTTGATATGTAAATATCACATCATCAGCGGTCACGGGTGTGCCATCATGCCATTTGATATCCGGTTTGATTGTAAATGTGTATATAGTTTGTCCAGTGTCAAGTGTGTGAGTTGCTATACTTTCTTCCACCTGACCTGTTTCCGGATTGTATTTGCTGAGACTGCAAAAAAGCAGACGTGAGATATCTTGATCCACGCTGTTGAAATCTGTGTATACCGGATTTAATTTTTGTACTGAGCCGTAAACAGCTTCTGTATATGTCACTTGGTCACCTTTTTTACTCTTTAGTGCATCCGGTATTGCTTGATAATATATTGATATAAGAGAAACCAGAATAACTGCACATAGCAATATGCTAAAGGCCTTCTCAAAACGACTATAGCTTTTTATTACATTCTTAAATTTCACGATTTTTTATTTAACTAGTGCGATTGCCACTGCTAAGAACACGAATAATCCGGTTAAGAGGATCGTTGAATTGTGTAAAAACTTTTCAGCACCTCTTTTTGTTGAATGGAATTCACCTCCACCGCCGAATACGGCCCCTAGCCCACCACCTTTGTTTTGAATCAAAATAGCGAGGCATAGAAGTATTGATACTACTATGTGAATAATGATGAGTACGTTATGCATTTTATTTTAAATTAAAAATTATTTATCTTTTAAAAAGCCAGTGTTCAAGCCAGTTTATCACTCCAAACACCGCTCCGGCGTATAAGTACGTCACTCCTCCTCCTGCCATTATTATGTTGAATTCATTTATTGCAAGAACATCGAATAAATTAACCAGAAGCCATAGAATTGCCGCATTTATCACAACTAAAAAAAGTCCACCACTTAAAAATATTATAGGAAACGAAAATACTTTTATTACCGGTTTGATGAATGCATTTAAGAATCCAAGCAGAGCTCCGGTAAATATGAGTAGACCCCACCCTCCTTCGTATGTAACCTGTGGCACTACTTTTGTCACCGCATAAAACGCTAATGTATTGAGTAGTATGCCGAGTATTAGTTTTCTAAGCATGTTGCTTTGATTAGAATGTTTGTTTTCTGATTTGCAAAAATTCCCTGCCATTTTAGTCGGAGAGTTATCAATTGTAAAGGTGTGAGTTATGTATCTAGATTAACTGACATTTCATTGAGTTGATAACCTCTTTTTATCAATTCAACAATGATTGGAAATGACATTAATCCATTTCTTTTTGCTTCCTCAAAGTCACGACCTACATTAATTTTTTCTGATAATGCTATGCCTAGAGCTTCCATTATTTCGTCTATCTCATCAAAGAATTGTTGCCACGTCTTTTCTTCTGCATGGAATGTTTTTTCGGTTTCTACTAACTTATCTCTACTTGTGCCGAACATTTTTAATGTGACATCTCGATTGTCTATTCTTCCAAAGTAATTCGGGAAATTAGATACAAGGTTAAGAACTGCTGTTTCGTCAGGTTTTCCAGCTATTTCTACGCCGGCCTCTACAGCTTCTTGATACCACTTTGTTAATGCAGACTCCACTACTTCAGGTAGCTCTGCAAATTGATCGAGATGTTCTTCATTTATAACTTCTGCTAAAACTGCTCTTAGCCATGTTGGTGCGGGAACTGTTATTATTTCTGAGTCCTCATCTTCTTCGGTTGCTAATGAATTTAATCTGAGCATTTTATTGTTTTTTAATTAGTAGTAATTTTATAATTTCTTCTTTATTCCAATTAATAGCATGTGTCCTTCGATTTCTTGCTCTTTCCATAGATCGAAGGCTGCTTTGTTTGATATTTCGTCTACAGTTGAGATAATCATAGATTCAGTAAGTGTTTCCTCCCGGATATAATCTCCATAAGCATCGAGAGCGGTTGAAAGATCTCCATCTGTAAAGATGTATACATCTATGCGGTCGGAAACTTTGTAATCTACTTCTTTTCGCATGTCTTGGATAAATCTTACCGTATCACGAGCAGCTCCTTCCATTAGAAGTTCTTCCGTTATCTCTGTATTTAGCCCAACTACTATTCCTTTTTCTGATGCAACATCGAGTCCGGCTTTACCTTCATAGTGAATTTCATATTCGTTTTCTTCGAGTATAAAATCCAAAACTTTTATTTGTCCATCTGCGAGTTTTTCAAAATTCCCAGCTTTCGCTTCTCTGATTATATTCTGTACTTCCCCACCATACTTTGGTCCGAGTAATTTTCCATCCGGTTTTATGACTATTTCTGCTATATCAGTTGGATCCCTGAGTATTGCGAATGATTTCACATTTAGTTCTTCAAGAATTGTTTCTTGTTCCAGTTTTGAAGTATCAAAATCTCCAGCAACTGCAACTTGCACTTCCGATAGTGGTTGTCTGACTTTTATTTTTTTCTGAGAACGTATAGCATGCCCCAGAGCTACTATTTGTTGTGTTAGTGAAACTTCTTGGTTTAACTCAAGATCGATTTTTTTCTCATCAAATTCCGGCCAATCAGAAAGATGCACCGACTCTGTTCCGGTTAAATTTACATAAATTTCTTCCGCTATAAACGGTGTAAATGGTGCGATTATCTGGCTGATTCGAACTAAGCAGTAATATAAAGTTGCATATGCTTGCTCTTTATCTGTGTCAGATTCTGATTTCCAGAAACGTCTGCGAGAACGTCTTATATACCAATTTGTCATAGATTCTATGAAATTAACTATCGGAGTTGAAGCTTTTTGAAGATTGTAGTTGTCCATTTCTTCAGTTAGTTCTTGCAAAAGTGCTTCTAGTTCTGAAATTATCCAGCTGTCGAGTTTGTTATCGGTCTTCGGCGTGTGCTTACCTTCAAGCATCTCTTTGGTTGGTTCCCAACCATCTATATTTGCATAAGTTACGAAAAATGAATATGAATTCCAAAGCGGAAGTAATATTTTCCTTACAACGTCTTCGACTCCTTTTTCAGAGAATCTCAGAGGTTCTGCTCGAACTACCGGTGAATTCATAAGGTAAAACCTGAGTGCATCAGCTCCGTAGCTTTCAAATACTTCATTTGGGTCCGGGTAATTTTGCAATCTTTTACTCATTTTTTTACCATCTTCTGCGAGTACGAGCCCATTTACTATTACGTTTTTGAATGGAGATCTTCCGAAGAGTCCGCAACCAAGCACCATTAATGTATAAAACCATCCTCGTGTTTGATCCAGCCCTTCCGCTATAAATTCTGCAGGGAAATTTTCTTCAAATTCCTTTTTATTTTCAAATGGATAATGCTGCTCGGCATATGGCATAGATCCTGATTCAAACCAGCAATCTAGTACTTCCGGGATTCTTCTATACGTTTCTTTGTCGGTTTCCGCCTCAAACGTTATGTCATCGACAAAATGTTTATGAAGGTCAGTGATTTTTTTCCCTGAGAGCTTTTCCAGTTCTTCTATAGAACCTATACACATAGCTTCTCCGGATTTTTCTCCTATCCATACAGGTAGAGGGGTTCCCCAATATCTACTTCGTGAGATACACCAGTCGCGTGCATTTTCAAGCCAGTCATTGAATCGACCTTGTCCGACATGATCCGGGACCCAGTTAACTTTTGAATTTTCCTTCACCATGTTTGCTTTGATCTTATCTATCGAAACAAACCATGCATCAGTCGCGTAATTGAGAAGTGGAGTGTCACATCTCCAACAATGTGGGTAGCTGTGCTTATAGTTAAATCCTTTGAACAATTTGCCGTTTTTGCTTAGCCACTCTCCTATTTTTCTATCTGTTTTTGTGCAATCGTCTTTTGGCTTTGCCTCCATTCCTACAAAATCAGTGACCTGCGGAATAAATGTACCATCCATATTCACATGTAAAATAACATCAGATCCGTCTTTTTCACCATGTTTTTTAGCAAATTCCATATCGTCTTCACCATATCCACCTGCAATATGTACAACTCCGGTTCCATCTGTGTCAGCTACGAAATCACCAATAAGTATTCTGAATTTTTCATTTCCACTACCCTTCAAATTCGCAAAATATGGAAAAAGTGGTTCGTATGTTAGTCCTATCAAGTCTTTTGCCGAAATATCAGCGATATATTCACGTGGATCTTCTCCAAATACAGTTTCTTCAAGTGCTTTTGCAAGAATTAGAAATTCTCCAGCTTCATTTTTATACACTCCATATTCGATTTTTTCACCAAGTGCTAAGTACATGTTTCCAGGAAGAGTCCATGGTGTTGTAGTCCATGCGAGCACGAAGTATTCACCTTCCATCCGGCCTTTTGGAGTTGTGTCGAGCTTGAATTTTGCAGTTACTGAATAATCAGTTATATCTTGGTATCCGAGAGTAACTTCAAAATTTGAAAGAGGCGTAACACATCTTGGACATACATGCATAGATTTCCGTCCTTTGTAAATTAGTTTCTTGTTCCACAATTCTTTAAATACCCACCAAATACTTTCCATGAAATTTGGATCCATGGTTTTGTAGTCGTTCTTAAAATCCACCCAGCGCCCCATGCGTTCGACCGTTGATTCCCATTCATTTGCGTACTTGAGTACACTTGCCCTACATGCTTCGTTGAATTTCCCGATTCCGAATTTTTCTTCGATATCTTTTTTAGTCTTTAGGTCCAGTTCTTTTTCGATCAAGTTTTCTATCGGGAGGCCATGACAATCCCAGCCAAAAACACGTTCAACTCTGTGTCCACGCATAGTCTGGTACCTCGGTACGACATCTTTCATAGTTCCCGCTAAGATGTGTCCATAGTGAGGAAGCCCCGTTGCAAAAGGAGGTCCATCGTAAAATACGAATTCTTTATCCTTTGGGCGTTGCTCAATTGATTTTTCAAAAATTCTATGTTTTTTCCAATGAGCGACTAGCCGCCTCTCCATTTCAGGGAAATTTTGTCTTGGATTTACTTCTTTGAATGTCATAAAATTTATATTTCTATAATTATCTCTTCAGTCTTGTTTTCCTCAACGCCTGTTTTCACCCCTCTGCGAAACTCCGGATCCATCGTCACCCTACTCTCTTCCGGCATGTATTGATTCATATATTTCGAACAAGTTTTTTTGTTGTATGGAACTTCCGCCGCTGATGTCATTGTCTCAAATGCGAACTGACCAATACGCATACCCGGATACAGTGCTACCGGCATACGATTGATATTTGTGATTTCAAGAGTGATTGTTCCTTCAAATCCCGGATCTATAAATCCAGCTGTTGAGTGAATTATTATACCAAGTCTACCAAGTGAGCTTCGTCCCTCTACTCTTGCTACTATATTGTCAGGAAGTTTCACTTTTTCCATAGTGACACCAAGTACAAATTCGCCCGGTTGCACTATAAATGGCTGTCCATCAACAATTTCAATAGTTTCAGTCACTCCTTCAAATGATTCTGATTTAACCGGGTCAAGCACTGCGAGATGTGCGTGTTTGTAAATTTTGAAAAATTTTCCAAGTCTAATATCATAACTGGACGGGCCGATCACCTGTCCGTGTAGTCCGTCTTGGGAGGTAACTTCTATCGTGCCGGCTGCTATCGCGGCTCTTATGTCTTTGTCTGAGAGTATCATTTGTGTTTCTTTATTAAGTACGTAAGCAAATTATATAAACCTACTCCAAAAATCAACCTGTAGTGCGGAGAAGTAACCAGCTAGGTATAGACATATGACCCACCCCTCAGTGAGTGATTACCAGCATCACAACAGCAACCACCGCCACCACAGCCACTGCCATCTTCCATGCCTCCGCTTATGTACATATCTACGAGTTGTACAGCTTCGCCTATATAATTCATAGGTGACATTTTTTTAAGACGTGTGCGCTCAGATGCAGGAAGGTCTTTTAATCCATCGATGAATTTTTCAAATGATTTTTGGTCTACTTTTTTGCCGCGAGTGAATTCTTTCAGTTTTTCATATGGTTTTTCTATGCCGTACCTGCGCATGACTGTTTGGATGGGTTCGGCCAAAACTTCCCAGTGCGAATCTAGATCGCGCGCAAGCGCACCTTTGTTGATTTCGAGTTTGCCGAGACCTTTGATGGTGCTTTCAAAAGCGATTAAGCTGTAGCCGAAGGCGACTCCCATATTGCGGAGTACTGTTGAGTCGGTCAGGTCTCGTTGCATGCGCGAGATTGGGAGTTTTTCGCTTAGGTGGCCGAGGACTGCGTTTGCGAGTCCGAGGTTGCCTTCACTATTTTCAAAATCTATTGGGTTTACTTTGTGTGGCATGGTGGATGATCCAACTTCTCCTTTTACCGATTTTTGTGTGAAATAACCTAGGCTGACATAATTCCATATATCACGATCAAGGTCGATAAGTATCGTATTAATTCTTCTTATATTATCGAAAATTTCAGCCATGTAGTCATGATTTTCTATTTGAGTTGTAAATAAATTTGGTGTGAGATTTAAATGTTCGATAAACCCTTCTCCGATAGTTGCCCAATCCCAGTCGGGGTATGCGCTTAAATGTGCATTGTAGTTCCCTACAGCTCCATTGAACTTGCCAAGATAGCTTGAATTTAGAAGTTGTGATAGTTGGCGCTCAAGTCGTGCGACAAATACTATTAATTCTTTACCAACCGTAGTCGGAGTCGCCGATTGTCCATGAGTTCTTGATAGCATTGGGACTGCTTTATGTTCAGCCGCAAGAGCTTTTAAGTTCATATTCAACATAAATAAAGTCGGAACGATCACTTCTTCGATAGAATCTCTGAGCATCATTGCGTGGCATAAATTATTGATATCCTCTGACGTGCATCCAAAATGTATAAATTCTAAAACATCTTTTAGTGAGCTTTTCTTTAGCTTTTCTTTCATGAAATATTCTACGGCTTTTACATCGTGATTTGTAGTTTTTTCTATATCTTTTATGTGTGCCGCTGCGGTTTCATCAAATTCAATATATAATTTTTGTAATAAATCTATTTCTTTTTCACTTAGCTCCCTAGTCCCTTCGAGCCTTTTTGGTTCACTTCCGGCATTTTCTACGTATTGAACTGAATTACACATAAAAATAAGCCACTCTACTTCGGTAATTATTCTATATCTTTGAAGAGCCGCTTCCGAAAAAAAACTCGTTAGTGAACGTGTTTTGTCGTTATATCTCCCATCTAGCGGTGAAAGATTGAAAAGTGAATGTAGGTTTTGATCCATGAGAGGTTGTTAAATTGTTGACTTACCTTGTAATGTTACTCTTAAGAGTAAAGTTCTTTGCCTGTTAATTGAATACGTCAATTTTATTTGAGAATCTTAAGCTTCAGAGAATTTCCCTTTGATTTCATTCATCCTTTGTTCAACTTTCGCCCTAATCTCTTCATTCTTCATTCCAAAAATTCTCATAACCGCCATAGCGCAGTTTTGTGGGTCACAAACAGTGAGAACCGGTGTGTCAGATGGCATCATCAAAGTCGAATTGATGTTTACTGTGAAATCGTCTTTATCTTGATGTGGTGGGCATGCAACTACAGGGAAGCAAGAATTAGCTGCAGTCACTCCAGATAGTCCGTTTGAGCGTCCTGCGATTGTTATATAAACGATATCCTCACCGCAGTTATCGTATTTTTTAATATGTTGAAGAAGTTTTTCAGGTACTTTGTGCGCACTGCTCACAACGATTTCGTATGGAATTCCATAAGTATCGAAGTGCTGAGTGATTTTCCCTGCAAATTCTTTATCTGATTCTGATCCGAGTAATATTGGTACTAGCATTTTTGATGGGTTTAAAGTCAGGCTATAGAATAGCTTTACTGAGACTTTATTTCAAGCCTCATGAATTATTTCACGCTCCAATCATTAGGCTCCATATTTTGCAAGATTTGACTTGATTCTCTCATACACATCTCCTACTTTCGCCATAAATGTTTCGCCGGTGATCATTTCATAGGCCTCGATATAGCGGCGAGCTGTTTCTACGATTACTTCTTCAGGAATCGTCGGCATCTCACCTTCACCGATATAACCTTGGTTCGCCATGTATAGGCGGAGATATTCTTTATTGATATTGTCCTGCTCTTCCCCGTTTGCCATTCGCTCTTCGTAAGTATCAGCGAGCCAAAATCTCGAAGAATCCGGTGTATGGATTTCGTCTATAAGTACGACATTTCCTTCAGGGTCGACTCCAAATTCGTATTTTGTATCAACGAGTATAACCCCTTGCTTCGCTGCGATTTCAACACCTCTTGCGAAGAGTTTGAGCGATATATCCGAGAGATGGTCGAATTGTTCCGCCGTTAAGTCGGTACGTCTCAAAATTTCTTCTCCGCTAACTGATTCATCATGGTCTCCTTGAAGTGCCTTTGTAGATGGAGTGATTATTGGGTGTGCTAGTTTTTGATTTTTCTTCAAACCTTCCGGAAGTTCGTTTCCACAGAAGTTTCGAACTCCTTTTTCATAATTGTACCATGCTGAAGTTGTGGTTGATCCTGTGATGTATGCACGCACTACCATCTCAATAGGAAGCGGTTTACATTCTTTAGCGAGTATAGCATTTGGATCTGGGAACTCTATCACGTGGTTACCAACTATATCTTTTGTCTTTTCAAACCAAAATTTCGCTAACTGATTGAGTACCTGCCCCTTGAATGGAATATTCGCGATAATTCTGTCGAATGCTGATAAACGATCCGTTACAACAAGTAGCCTTTTACCGTCAAACGTATAATTATCTCGCACTTTTCCTTCATATTTAGTTCCGATATTGAAATCTGTTCCTTTGAGAACATATGGAATTTGGGCTTTGAGCTGTTCGTTTGTTAGCATTGATAGAGGGGTTAGTTTTGTATTCTTTTAAAAACTACATTGAAGTGAGATTCATTTCAATGATTAATTCCCTTAGTTTTTCGATTTTATTCCCATAAAATTCTTTGATCACATCCCCTCCTTTTATATGCATGGTTACAGGAAAGCCTCTTAAATCAAATCCTAATATTTGTTTTATTTCACGAAGCAAACGATTTTGAGTGAATAGAAGTTTTATTCTTAAAATCCCTCCTTCCAGGTCGAGGTCTGCTATCTCTTTTTCATAGTCTTTGCAATGATGGCAGTATTCTTTTGAAAGCCATAGTATGAAGTCGGAATCATCATTATCAACTAACTTTTCTAGTTCTTCAGTTGTGATATCCCTTTGTTTCATTGTGATTTGATATAATTTGCACCTATAATATAAACTTAAAATGCTTTTTAGCAAGTAGGTGTTGTGAAATTCAAAGTTGTAAAATAGTGAGTCTTCATTTAAATTTGGAGTGAACATTTTTTTAACATTCCTCTTATGTCAAAAGTAACTGTAGTGCTTGGAGCCCAATGGGGTGACGAAGGTAAAGGTAAATTAGTAGATATTTTGGCAAAAGATTATCCCGTTATTGGTCGTGCGACAGGTGGGGCGAATGCGGGGCATACGGTCGTTGTGGGTGACAAGAAGCACGTGTTTCATCTTTTGCCATCAGGGTTACTTAATGAAGGAACTGTTTGTATGATTGGAAATGGCGTGGTGGTGCATTTGGAGACAATGTTTGAAGAACTTAGGAAGTTAGCTGAGGGTGGTATTACTTGGGAAGGACGCTTGACATTATCGGATAGAGCGACGATACTTTTTGATTATCACAAAGTGATCGATGGAATGCAGGAGGCATCTAAGGGGTCGAAACAAGTTGGGACTACGAAGCGTGGGATTGGGCCTTGTTACAGCGAGAAAATTTCTCGTCATGCGATGAGAATGTGTGATTTTGAAGATATGAAAATGTTTGAGGAGAAATATCGTGAAAATGTGGCGAGAGCGGAAGAAATGTATGATTTCAAATATGAAGATGCGGATGATGAATTGGAGTGGCATATAAAAATGGCTCCTGAGATTTTAAAAATGCTTCGACCAGTTTCTGTAGATATAAATAAAGCTATTAAAGATGGGCAAGATGTTTTGATTGAAGGTGCAAATGGATTTATGCTCGATATCGATCATGGAACTTACCCTTATGTAACTTCTTCTAATTCATCTATCGGAGGCATTTGTACCGGTCTTGGGATTCCGCCTCGTTCACTTTCTGAAGTTATAGGAATTGTAAAAGCTTATACTACTCGTGTAGGAGCTGGGCCTTTTGCAACAGAACTTCATGATGCACTTGGTGATCAAATTCGTAACAATGGTGGGGAGTTTGGTTCAACAACCGGGCGGCCTCGTCGTTGTGGATGGCTCGATCTAGTTCAAATGGAATATTCTGCGAGAGTAAATGGATTGGGTTCTATAAATATTACGAAGCTTGATGTACTTACAGGAGTGCCTATCATTAAAGTTTGTACATCTTATAAGGTAGATGGCGTAAAAGTTGATTACTACCCTACTCGGCTTGCTGACCTTGAAAAAGTTGAACCGGTTTATCAAGAGTTCGCTGGTTGGACTGAAGATATTTCGCAGGCTCAGTCATTTCCTGATTTACCGGAAAACGCTCAAAACTACGTGAAGTTCATCGAAGATACGCTTCAAGTAAAAGTTTCTTCTATTGGGGTTGGACCAAAAAGGGATCAGATGATAATGCTGTAGGCTGATTATTCTACCAGATTAAATCTTTACGAAGTTTTCAGGTGCTTCCAGGTATTGCTTATTGAGGTTTTTATTCTTTTCAATCATCATTTCTTTAATCTTGACGTTCATTTCTTTTTCATTGGATTTTCTTGCGCTAGAGTAGAATTTTTTTGCTTTGAGGTTTGATTCACCGGTAAGACTTAGAAGTTCTTCGCATACTTGCATACTTTCCTCGTATTTGCCTTGATTGTATAGCGAGTTTATAAAATCTAGAGAATCTTCTATAAAGACGCTTTTTTCATATTTTCTATTCTCAAGTATGAGATTTTCAGTTTGGTCGATGTATTTTTTGATCCTTGCTTCTGGGAAAATCTGATAAAGCTTCGTCAAAAATTTATACAATCTTTCATATTCCTGGTGCTCTAGCAGTTCTTTTCTCGATTTTAACTGTTCTATAACATAATCATGTTTGACCTTTTGCATGAGATCATCAGGCCAAGATTCACCTTCGAAATATGGTTTTATTTGTTCAATCGCATTTATTGTTTCCATAAATTTACCATCTTTGTGCAGAGTTTTGATGTTTTTCTTAATTTCTTTTTTGTATTTACTTGAGGCTTTTTCTTTTTGTTCGCGACTCAAGGTCTTGAGTCGCGCTATCTGAAATAGCACCGGTGGATATTCCGGATAAAATTTATCCAAAGCTTCATATTCAGTTAACAGCTTATCATATTCTTTTAAATCCCAAAGTGACTGTAGGTCATTTATTCTTCTTTTGAGCTCCTTTTTACGTGCTTTTCTGATTTCTTTCGCCGCTTTCAAAATTGTTTTGTTCGCAAATTCATTTGTTGAATCGAGATTCAAAGCTTGCTGACACGCTCGGTATGCCGCTTCAAAATCTTTCGCATCAAAATAATCTCTCGCAGAACGCAGATATTCAAGCAGCTGATTTTCGTCGATGTAGGTCATTTATTTGTTAGTATTTATATAAAATACTCATATTATTATATCATAAATACGTAATATTGACAAAAGGAACAGCGCTCACAGGGGTACTGTAAACCATAGCTGTGGGTGAAAATGTCAATTTTTGTTATACTCGAAAGATTTCTCCGCAGCTTGCTGCGATGGTATAGTGGTTCGCGTGAGCGAACATATCTACAAAAGCCATAACAAGAGCCCGCTGCTGTATCACTTGGTGTGTAAGTATCGGCGCAAGGTTTTTACGGATGAAGTTGAGGACACTTTGGGGAGGGGGATTTTGGACAAGTGGATATTATATAAACACGGTTGGGCAGTATGCGAACGAACAAGTGATACAGCGATACGTTAAAGATCAGGGGGCAATATACAAGCGTGTTCATTTATGCCCGCTTTGTAGCGGTTATTTTATTGCGCCGCCTAAGGCGAACGGCGTTCCCAACCAAAGCGATATTTCGCTTTTTTCACGAATCCATACTTATTTCATCCATTTGAAACTTTTAAAGATTTCCTCTGAGATAGTGTGTGGTTGATTTTCACCTTCTAGCCCTGACATGCCATCGGGCATTATTAAAAAATAGGGTTCACATAGTATCGCTGAACAGCCGTAATAGGTGTGGGTTTTATTTTGAGAAATAAGCATTATAGTTGCGCCTCCATTGATTTCAAAAGAGAAGGGTACACCATCTCTTTCCAGCCCCCCACTTATTTCACAAGGAATAGAGTAGTAACTTCTTGTTTTTTCCATCTCAGATATTTGGCGAGCATTGTTGAAAATTTCTTTCACGTCCTCTTTTGAGAGTTGCCAGTTCATGCAAGCTTCAAGCAAAGCGGAATTATTTATTTCCTCAGTGACTTGAACACGATCCACGCTTAATATGTTGATGCCACGAGCTTCTGTTGACAAGCAAGAGGCAAGTAAGAAGATCGCTATACATATACCAACTAAGTATATTATTGCTTTTATACTTTTCTTCATGATAACTACGCTTTGAAACATAATTTTTATTAAAAAGTAAAAATCACATCATCTACATCCGGGAATCTAAGTAAATTGACGTACAACAGCGGATCGTAATTATATATATCGCCACACAATATTTTTATATTTACAACCCTGTTTGTGAATTCATATTCTTTTCTGTATTTGAAAGCTAATATCTCATTTTCTTTCACCGTAGGATACTCCCATTTCACAATATCGCTGAAAGTCATTTCGTCGGTCGGATATTCAGAGTATATGCTAACGCTTATATCAGCTTCTGGAATTGCTTCAAAATTAAACTGGAAAGGCTCAAGCTCATCGTACTCTAAAAATTGTTCTTTATTTGGGACATAAGTTCTGTCTTCATATAGAAAAACCGGAGTGCCTGACTGAAGCGAAAAAACAAACACTCTATAGTCTGTCTTATCGTTACCTTGAAGAAAAAGCTTATTTTTATGAACAACATAATGCGTATTTCCTAATGAAAGAGAATTATCACTTTTGAAATTCGCAATATCTATTGCCATTTGCACCATCAATAAATCCTCTGTTTTATTATCAGAGTTATCAATTCCCTGAATTCTTACATAAGAAAAAAGAAATATTATGCAAAGTAGTACTAAAGAGTATTTCACTATTAAATTAAACTAAATTAAGCCTCTTGCACCCTACTCCTAAAATCCATCCTGATCACGGTACCGGTAAATCCATATTCAACGCGTAATTGATTTTCCATATAACGTTTATATGAGAAATGAAAAGAGTCTTCTTGATTCACAAAAAGTACGAAATGCGGTGGCTCAACATCAACTTGAGTCGCATAAAGTAATTTTGGCTTTATATTTTTCGTCCCATGTGGCCCACGTTTTGCAACAACTTTCTTGAAAAAAGCATTTAATTCAGCTGTTGGTATACGTTTTATGCGCTCAGCATGTATCTGATCCGCTAAAGCATAAATTTTATCGACATTTTTACCGGTTAAAGCGGAAGTAAAAAGCACAGGCGCAAAACTCAAGAATGCACACTTTTTTTGCAAATAATTTACAAATGACATCTTTGCTTCTTCACCTTTTGGCATAAGATCAGTTTTGTTTACAACTAATACAATCCCCTTACCGGCCTTCATCGCCTCCTCAACAACGTGCATATCCTGATTTGTAACTCCATCCTTATAATCTATAAGTAGAAATATAATATCCGACCTCTCGACAGCAGACAAACTACGCAGGACAGAGAGCCCTTCTATACCTTGTCCAACCTTACCTTTACGTCGAATACCTGCAGTATCAACAAGTCTGTATTGTACACCGTTTCGGACAACAAGAGTGTCCACTTCATCACGCGTAGTCCCGGGAATTTCTGAAACAATAGACCTTTTCTCACCTACTAAAGAATTAAAAAACGATGATTTTCCTACATTTGGCCTACCAATTAGACATAAACTCAATTCATTTGATTTTTTAGGGGAAGTGTCATTTGTAAACCCCTCTGCACGCAATAATTTTGCGATTTGATTGGTTAAAACATCAAATCCACGCTTATGAACGGCCGACAATTGAATAGGCTCACCAAAACCAAGTTCACATAAATTGAAAGTTGTGTAATCAAGTTGTTTATTATCACATTTATTCGCTACCAAAATAGTAGGCTTCTTTGCTTCTCTCAAAATCTTCACAACAGAAAAGTCGGTTACCGTAAGCTCATCAGCAGCACTCATAACAAATAATATAACATCTGCTTCAGCTATAGCTATATAAGCCTGCATTTTTACATCATCCTCAAGATCACCTTCATAATAAAGACCTGCCGTATCTATCAACTGGGCAGCCATACCATCAATACGAAACTTTTCAGTAACACGATCACGCGTAGTACCGGGTGTCTCCGACTCAATAGCTTTTCTTCTTTTAATTAACCTATTGAAAATAGTTGATTTACCTACGTTCGGCCTACCAACTATTGCAATTCGAGCAGATCTGGTTGGAGCATCTTTATTGGTAGATTTTTCGTTCACTTGTGAAATAACTGTTTCCAAAAGGGGTGAAATATAGTAAAAGCGTAGAGGGATTCTACTGAAATTAATTCAAAAATACAAGTTATTAAAATGAATCAAGACCCAACCAAAACAATCAAAAACATACTGCCTGAAATAAAAAATGCCACACTTGTCGTCGTGACAAAAAATCAACCATTCAAAACAGTAGAGAAACTTATTTTTAGTGGAGCCACGAAAGATATAGGGGAATCACGCTGGCAAGAATTTCAGAACAGATTTTTAATAAAAACACCTCCTTCTACAAAAACTCTATATGAAACATGTATCGAAAATAACATACGCTTACATTTTATAGGCCACCTTCAAACAAATAAGGCACGAGATATAGTAAAACATTTCGACCTCATACAAAGCGTAGATAGCATTAAATTATTAGAAAAAATCAACAAAGAGGCGAGCCTCACAGGGAAAATTCAAAAAGTATTACTCGAAGTAAACATATCCAAAGATCCAAAAAAACATGGGTTCAAAGCGGAAGAAGTTCAAATGGCACTATCCCTACCCCTTCAGAACATTCAAATTAATGGCCTTATGACAATACTCGCGGAAAATCTAACCGAAAAACAACAGCTCACCCAATTTGAACAACTAAAAGCTTTGACCACGATATATGAACTCAAAACGGTGTCCATGGGAATGTCAGGAGACTACAAACTTGCAATACAAGCGGGTGCGAACATGATAAGGCTCGGCAGTATTATCTTCAATAACTTTGACTTTAAGACTGTGTTATTGTTAAATAAGGAGGACTATAAAGTAAGTCAAAGCAAACAAAAACACACAAATGCGAACTAACAGAGCCTCAACATTAAGAAGTATCATCGGAAGATCTATATTAACGCTTATTTTAAGTGTGCTTTTAGCGATCCGGATAGCTCCTGCTTTATCGAGTACTGCATTCGCAGTACCAACTAGAACGGCAATACCTATAGCAAATCAAAAATGTTCTACTTTCTCTGAATACACAGATATTGTAAATGCATACAAAACCCAAGGAGTTGAAGCGGAGGCGAGAGAAACAGCAAAAAAAGATGCAAAAACACACTTCACAAATGAACTAAGTAGAGATGACCAATACGATGTAATCGCCTGTACATTAAAGTCAGGGCAATTCCATCTTTTTATGGTTCCATATATGATAAGATATTTTGTAGAAGTAATAATTCAACTGGCAGGACTTGTTTGCGTACTTTTCATAGTAATTGGAGCGTATCAATATCTAATAGGATCTCTAACTGAAGATAAGCAAAAGGGTAAAGACACGATCAAAAACGCCCTAATAGGACTCGTTATCACCCTACTCTCATGGATCATAGTAAACGTCGTACAAGTGGCGCTTACCGGTGCATAAATAAATTAAAATATAATTACAACTATCATGGCAATGCAAACACATTTCGAGAAATTCATGAGTCACACAAAGAAACTAAAAAAACGTGTGGAGAAATTAACCAATAAGGCAAGGGATGAAAAACCAAAGAAAGCTGTTGCTTTACCAAAGAGTAAGAAAATAGAGAAAGTGGTTGTGGAATTGTCTATGGCTAGCGTTGCTAAAGCAACGCTCCTAATCATTTTGCTATATGTATTATCTCAATTTCTAGCATCAATTCAACAAATTCTAATACTTTTCTTCGTCGCTTTATTCCTATCAGCGGCACTTGACCCAACTGTAGACAAGTTACAAAGTAAAAAAATCCCACGTGCTATCGGAGTATTGCTCATATATTTCACCATCTTCATATTTTTATTCTTCTTTATATCTCAACTAATACCGCTAATTGGAAGACAAGTTGGGGATCTTGCAAACAAAGTGACAGAATTTATAACAAACATTACTTCAAATGGAAGGACAGACCTACCGTTCGAAAATCAATGGAGACCATTTGTCGATGATTTCTTTAAAACAGTTGATAAAGACACTCTTATAGGTAATTTACAAAAAGGTCTTGAATACGTCGCCTTACAATTAAAAGGTATAGCCGGTAATACATGGACAGCTCTAACTGTGGTATTTAACGGACTATTAAATGCACTTATCGTACTCGTACTTGCCTTCTTCATGGTTCTGGAAGAGGACGACAGTGAACGCTTCCTAAGATCACTTTTTCCATCAAAATACAGCGATTATATAGTTACAAAAACAGGCGAAGTAAAAGACAAAGTTGGAGACTGGTTACGTGGACAAATAGTACTCTCAATAACTATGGGAGTGATTACCGGACTTGGGTTTTTCATTATGGGTGTAGAGTACGCGGCAACTCTTGGTATGATAGCCGCCATAGCCGAATTCTTACCAATGATAGGGCCTGCAATTACATTCTTAGCTGCCGCATTGATTGCTTCAAACCAATCACTATGGCTAGTATTGATAGTCGCTGCATGGTGCCTATTTATGCAAGTGCTGGAAGGTAACGTACTTATTCCACTAATCATGAAAAAAGCTATTGGACTGAGCCCTGTTATCATAATATTGGCAATGCTTATAGGTTTCCAATTCCTGGGACTACTCGGAATTATAATCGCATTACCGGTTGCAACCGTGATCAGTATATTTATCGAAGATTACACAAGAAAAAACAAATAGCCGCATTTACGATCAACTGACTATAACTGCACCCAAGTAAGGTCATCATAACCTTGTGTTATTTCATGAAACACCGGGATATCACTCAGTATCAGTGGTAATTTGAAGTTCATCGCATCCCTAATCGGTATTCCGTACCCTTCATAATGAGAGAGGCACGCAAATCCGGAAGCGAGATTATAAAAAGCCAATTTCTCTTCCTCGGAAATAAAACCTGTGAAAATTATCGAAGGATGAGTCCTATATTTAATAGTGTCAAAAATTCGTTCATTTTTTTTGCCTGAGATTACCAAATATTCATATTTCGGGAAATCGCCATTCAAAAATTTCTTAATCAAAGTTTCTATATTTTTACGAGGCTCAAGAGTTGAGATTGTAAACAAAAAAGGCTGATTTGGAATTTTATATTTCTCTAAAATTTCCGTCAAAAATTCTTCAGACAAATGCACACGACTATCATTGAGCAACGTAATCGGATATTGAACAGTGATCTTGTCTCTCAGAGAAGAATCAAGTCCTTTGATTTCAGATTCGGTAAATTGTGAAACAGCATATATTTTATATGCTTCCTTCAACTCTTTTCTAAGTCTTAAAAACAAAAACCATAATTTAGACTTAAGTGAAAAGAAATGTGGGAACTTTATAGGGCTCAGATCATGTACAACTATAGTTTTTTTTACTTTATTTGAGACTGGAGCCGGCCGCGGATCAAGCACGATGAACTCTACATCATCATCAAAGCCACGAAGTACATTCCTCAAGCCGCGCAACCTATCTATCCGCGGCCGGCGAAACAAACTACAGCAAACATTTAAAATTTTATTCGGAACCTTCGTATGAACCAAGCATACATTCGGCAAATGAATATAATCATCAATAAAATTTGGTAAAACGATGTCTTTAGCAGAATTAATCCAAAGTATGATCGGACTTTGTTCATTTTCTTTTTTTTCTATGAACAAATCGTATAAAAATCCTTCAATATAGACCGGAACCCCTGATCTCCCCGCCCCTTGAAGCGCCCGAATGTCAATTATTTTAACCATATTTTATAAAAGCTTTTCCAAAAATGCGATAATCTCACTCTGAAATCTCTCTTTAGAAAACTTTTCTGCCTGTTTCCTTATATTTACAGAATCCAATTTGCCCTCTTTATCAAGTTTTTCAAATCTCTTAACGGCCTTACTCAAACAACTTACAGATTGCTCTTCAAAAAGAACTCCCGTTTTTCCATCGATTATTGTCTCGATCGCCCCACCCTCTCCAAACGCAATCACCGGCTTGCCGCAAGACATAGCCTCTATAGCCGTAATACCAAAATCCTCTTTTTGCGGAAACAAAAATGCCTTCGCATTAGCATAATAATTTTGGAGATCCTGATCCGGCACAAAACCAAGCAATTTCACATTGTCCAAAGCTTTTTCTTTTAAATTAGCAAATTCCTTACCATCTCCAATTATATAGAGAGGTAAACCAAGGCTATTGAAGGTGTCTACGAGCAAGTCGAAACGTTTATACGGAATAAGCCTGCCTACCGCAAGGTAGTACTGTCCCGGCTGCTCTGATCGTTCAAATTTATCTATATCCACAGGAGGATAAATAACTTCAGCCTCTTTTTCATAATATTTCTTAATACGCCTCGCAACATACTTAGAATTAGCAATAAAATAATCAACTCGCTCAGCCGCAAGCCTATCCCATTTACGTAGGCCTGATAATTTACGATCAATCAACCATTTAAAAGGCCATCTATACCAACCATAAGAATTCACATATTCATGACACCCATCCCAAACATAACGCATTGGAGAATGACAATAACATACATGGATAGTATCTATAGAGGTAATCACACCTTTGGCGCAAGCATGGCTTGAAGAAATAACAAGGTCATATTCATCCAAATCCATTGCCTCAAAAATATATGGCATAAGAGTTATATAAAGTTGATGCTTTTCTTTTGCAAAAGGAAGATGCGAGAGAAATGACTGCTTCACGTTTCGCCCTTTAAATTCACGCATATTCCGCTCATTATATACACTTGTATATATAGGCGCTTCAGGAAATATCTCGGAAATCGCAGATATAACCCGCTCAGCACCCGCATAATTAGTAAGCCAATCGCATACTATAGCGACTTTTTTACCTTCAAATTTTTTTGGTAATTTTGATTTCATATACAAAAAAGGAGTCAGAACACACTTTAACAAAGAGGTCATGACTCAGCAAATGAAATATCAATAATTACACCTGTAATTTAGCTTCATCCACACTTCCAACACACGGGATAAGCTGTGTAAGGCCCACTACTTGAAGAATATCCACGATATTATCACGAGCGGCAGCAATAACTACTTTACCATTTATGGCATTTAATTTCCCGTACCAATCAGTAAGGTACCCAATTGATTTTGAATTCATGTATTCAAGTTCACTAAAATCAAATACAAAACTAACACCATTAGGATTTGCATCTATAAGTTCATATATTTTCTTAGAATTCTCATCCACATTCGATTCATCCAACTGCCCTTTTATTTTGATAAGTTTAGCAGGTTTGTCTGTTTGAGATACTAGGTCGCTTATTTGTAAATCTACGAATGTCATTTTATTGTAATTTTATTGTATTTTGATATGAATTATTATTATCTTCAGATGAATCCAACTTCTTGATAACACACACTTTTAATCCACCTCCATCTATATTATCAAATTTTAACTCGTCAGTCCATTGAGAAACTATCTGAGCAAGGCCTCGACCACGAATACCGGAATAAGTATTTGAGGCAAGTTGCGCTTGCCTATCCTTCACAAGTACATACATTTCCTCAGCATTAACTTGTGATGGCCCGGTACCGGTATCTTCCACACAAACAAATACACTCTCCCCCGCTCTACTTATAAAAGTCACTTTCACTTCTTTGCCGGGAGCTGATCCATGTTCAATCGCATTATTACAAAGCTCATCTACTATAGATTGAAATCTATACGCCCATTTCCCAGAAAATCCGGTCATATTTTGAACAATCGTCATAGTAAAATCACGAACTCCGGACATAAAATAAGCTGTAGTTGGCAAAATAATAGAAATTCTAGTCTCTGCAGGACCGGTTGCTGCCGCCGCATGAGCTTCCAAATACGTCGCAACCGGCTGCTTTACCGCAACATCAGTAGCAAGACGACCGTCCATCGCTCTCTGCGCATCTTCATATATATTAGAGGAATCACTCACAGATAAAGTGTTATTTCAAATAATTCATAAAATTATAGCAGAAAAAATAGGTTTAAACAATACCCTAAATCAAAAATATCACACAAATATCTATATCTCATCCTGGATCCTTCGAGCGTCCCAGAAAATTTCTTCAAAAAGATTTTGTACAAGCTCTTGATTTACACCAAGCTGCTCTGCAGTTTGAGTGTATTTCTCAAGCTTTTGGTTCTCCAATTCTTGGTTTCCAACGGGCACATCCATACTTTTTTTGACCTTACCGATCTGAGCTACTAACTCATTACGTTTTTTTAAGGTTTGAAGTATGCTCTGATCAATAGCATCAATCTGAGAACGTAAATCTTGTAAATCTCCAGCCATATAAATTTATTAAAAATAATTTCACTACCAATCCTAGCGTAGTTAAGCCAAAATTCAACTTGATATCCAGAGAAAAAATGCTAGAATGCCGGCGCTTATATTTAAGCAAATTATATCAAAGTTATGTTTCCGATCCTGTATTCCTCCCCTACGCAACTCGCACTATGTGCTTAAGTTGCGAGATAAGGATTAACCTTATTCTGGGCTATACCAGGAAATGAAGACACATAGCATTAACCCTAAGGAATATGACAGTTCAAGCGATGCTCAAAGAAATGCTCGAGAACGCAGTACATTTCGGGCACAAGACCTCTAAATGGAATCCACAGATGAAGAAATTCATCCACAGTTCAAGAGATGGTATCCATATCATTGATTTAACTCTGACTGCAAAAAAGCTAGAAGAAGCTATGCAGTTTTTGGCAAAAGCATCAAGCGAAGGAGCTAGTATACTTTTCGTAGGTACAAAGCCACAAAGTTACGAAATCATTAAAGAAACTGCAAAAACATGTGGTGCGCATTATATAATCAAAAAATGGGTACCTGGTACTTTGACAAATTTTTCAACTATCAAAACACGTATCAAACGTCTAAAAGAATTGAAAAAAGAAAATGAAGAGAATGCTTTCAGCAAATACACTAAAAAGGAAAAAGGGGACATGATGAAAGAAATAGAAACTCTCGAAGATGCATTCGGAGGGGTTGAGGATTTAAAAGATCAACCAAAAGTGTTAATAGTTGCCGATGCGAAAAGGGATGTTATAGCCCTAACTGAAGCAAAAAAGCTTGGAATACCAACTGTGGCTATAGTAGACACAAATGCAGATCCAAAATTGGTTAAATATCCGGTGCCTGGAAATGACGATGCGATAAAATCACTAAAATATTTATTTTCAAAATTTGAGGAAGCTATTATGAAAGGAAAAAAGGGTAGCGCAAAGAAGGGTGAAGATGATAAAAAGACTGAGGAAGTCGCAGCGTAAATATATCATCTAACACCTTAAACAATGGAAGAAAACGTAGCCATGCAGGTAACTGCTCCAAAATTACCAAGTGATGAGATCTTGTTCGGTACTCTTAGTTACTTCACTATTGCGGTACTTGCAACTATTGTTACAAAGCCAAATAGTGAATTCTGTAAATTCCATGCGAAGCAAGGAGTTGTCCTGGTAGGACTAGACCTTCTATTGCTAGTATTAATCTCTATATCACTTGCTATAGTACAATATCTTGCATTCATTTTATTTTTCGTAGGTATGATAACCATGTTTGGATTACACATACTCGGAATTGTTAATGCCGTACAAGGGAAGATGTATCAACTACCTGTTGTATACGGACTTGCTCAAAAAATAGATGTTGCAAGTTTTCTCTCAAAAAACACTAAACCTGCAGACTCTATAACTCCCCCAACTGAACAAGCGGCAGAGGTAATGCCAACTGAGCCGGTAGCGGAGCCAATGCCAGCTTCAACTCAACCACACGTAACACCTGAGCCAAATAGAAATGTCGGGCATGGTCAAGACATGGTTGATAAAGCTGTAGAAGGTTTAAATGAAGAAAATCATTCACTTTAAATCAAATAATTAAATCTTAACTATTCGACTGATGACTGTAACATTAGACCAAATCAAAGAACTCAGAGGGGCAACCGGAATCTCTACAATGCAATGTAAAAAAGCACTCGAATCAAGCGGAGGAGACGTCGATGCTGCAATAGATGCATTACGCAAGAAAGGTGAATTAAAAAGTGCGGAACGTGCTGACCGTAAAACTTCTGAAGGTGTAATCGCCATAGCGGAAGCCGGTAACAAAGCTGCGATGATAATGCTTGCTTGTGAAACAGATTTCGTTGCAAGAAACGATGATTTCATTGCAATAGCGGAAGAGTTTGCAAATAAAGTACTTTCAGAAGGCGAAAGCGTTGATTTAAGTGCTGAAATGGGAGAACTTAACATAAAGATGGGAGAGAGAGTTGAGATCGCAGACATGAAAATAGTTGAAGCACCTGTGCTTGGAAGCTACATACATTCAAATAAGAAAATCGGAGTAATTATCGGACTTTCCGGAGGAACGGAAGAACAAGCAAAAAATGTTGCAATGCATGCGGCTGCTAACAATCCAAAAGTTATATCTCCGGATGAAATATCTGAAGACGTCATTGCAAAAGAAAAAGAAATCTGGACAGAGCAACTAAAAAACGAAGGTAAACCTGAAAATATTATGGCTAATATCTTGATCGGAAAAGAAAAGAAATTCCGTGAAGAAGGAGCTATTTTAACACAGCCGTTTGTTATGAACCCGGAGCAAACTGTGAAGCAATACCTTGAAGATGCAACTGTCGAAATTATGTTGCGATTTGCTCTATAGTCAAAATGCATTAGTGCATTTACCCCTCTAAAAAATGCTAAATACAATAGAAGAAGCCTTGGACGATCTCAAAAACGGCAATATGGTAATTGTCGTTGACGATGAAGACCGTGAAAATGAAGGTGATCTTGTGATAGCTGCTGAATGTATCACACCTGAGGCCGTAAATTTTATGGCAACACATGCAAGAGGCTTGATTTGTGCACCAATAAGTCAAGAAATCGCAAACAGATTGGATCTACACTCTATGGTATCCGACAATACAGATAAAAAAGGAACCAATTTTACTATCTCAATCGATTACAAAATCGATACAAACACTGGTATTTCAGCAAAAGACAGGGCCAAGACAATCCTTGCACTAACTTCAGAATCAAGTACAGCCTCAAACTTTGGACGACCAGGGCATATTTTTCCAATTGTAGCAAAAAAAGGTGGAGTATTAGTACGAGCCGGACATACGGAAGCGTCGGTTGACCTTGCAAGGCTTGCCGGCTTTCAAGAGGCCGGCGCAATCTGTGAAATCATAAAAGAAGATGGGGAAATGGCCAGACTCGCAGATCTAAAAGAATTTGCAAAAAAACATCAGTTAAAAATAATAAGCATTCAAGATCTTATTGCTTATAGACATCAAAAAGAAAAATTAATTAATCGAGAAGTTGAAATACCATTTCCAACCCATACTTACGGCGAATTCAGACTAATAGGATATTCTAACCTTATAGATGATCGAGAACATATCGCTCTCATAAAAGGCAATGTCGAAAACGCCAAAGACGTACTCGTTAGAGTTCATTCTGAATGTCTAACAGGAGATGTATTTCATTCGCTCAGATGTGATTGCAATGCCCAGCTCAACGCAGCTTTAAAACACATAACTGATGAAGGCCAAGGAATACTTCTTTATATGAGACAAGAAGGACGTGGAATTGGGCTCCTCAACAAGCTAAAGGCTTACAAACTTCAAGATGAAGGCTACGATACTGTCGAAGCAAATCAAATGCTTGGTTTCAAAGGAGATCTACGGGAATACGGCCTCGGAGCACAAATTCTCAATGACCTCGGCCTCACCACAATCAAACTAATGACAAATAATCCAAAAAAGATAGTTGGGATAGAGGGCTATAATCTAAAAGTTACTGAACGCATACCACTTGAAATAAAGCCAAACGAGAAAAACGCCAAATATCTAAAGAGCAAAAAAGACAAAATGGGTCATTTACTAGACTTGGTTTAACAGACACATTAATTGACGAACGCTAAATATGCAAAATCATATTTCATATTTACAAAGATGCCTAATACTAGCCAAGAAAGGTGAAGGACGGGCCACCCCAAACCCTATGGTCGGAGCTGTTTTGGTATACAAAAACACAGTCATAGCAGAGGGTTATCACAGAACTTTTGGTAAATCCCATGCAGAAGTGAAAGCAATCAAAAATGCCATAAGAAACGGCCACGCCTCCCTACTCGCCTCTTCAACTTTGTATGTTAACTTAGAGCCATGTAGTCATTTTGGTAAAACTCCACCATGTATTGATGCAATTATAGAAAATAAAATCCCACATGTAATAATCGCCATGCAAGACCCAAATCCACTAGTGGCAGGCAAAGGAATTGAAAAGCTCAAAGCGGCCAATATAAAAGTAGAATTTATTGAATTACCGGAAGCAAAAGAACTCAACAAAATTTTCATAAAAAACATAACTACAGGTCTCCCATATATTCATCTCAAATACGCATTAACAAAAGACAAGAAGCTAACATCAAAACCAGGCACTCGCACAAAGATCACTACAAAAGAACAAGATATGGAAGTGCACAGGCTTAGAGCTCAATATGACGCAATCTTAGTTGGCAAAAATACAATCATAATAGACAATCCCAAACTCACATGTCGTCTAAAAGAACTCACGAACGGCAAAGAGGATGGTAAAAACCCAATCAGAATAATCCTAGGTACGCATGCAACTCTACTCACAGACCAACGATTCAAAGATTTTCACATTTTCAAAGAAGCGGGTACCACAATCATAGCAACAACAAATACTGAACTCTCAAAGACTGACCTACCGGAAAATACACAAATTCTCATATGCGACTCCTCACCTTCAGGCATAGATCTAAAAGATTTACTCAAAAAGCTCTATTCAAACAACATTTTTTCCATACTTATAGAAGGCGGTGAAGAAGTCATAAATAGCTTCAATAAAGCAAATCTCACAGATGAACAAACTGTCTATACGCAAAAAGTCCAGCAGGCGACGGGGCTTTAAACAAATTGGGCAATGCTATGCGCGAAGTTTGCCAGCTGAACGCCGTGTTTCAAAGGCTGTGCGCGCGCACACGTCTTGAACACCGTGCTTCAGATGTCATTCTTAAGAACAAGCCATGAAGTACGTATTTGATAGACTATTTTATGAGAGAAATGTGTCTGGGAGTGTTTTTTTTAGCAAGGCATAAAAACCAAATTGTACGG
>JAUYJN010000019.1 GCA_030700255.1 Candidatus Peregrinibacteria bacterium
GTTTCTTTTACCGTTCTTTTTAGTATTAAAACTGAGGCATTTTGGGCATTTTTTTTTGCATAACAAAAAATATTAAGGGTTAAGAGCTTACTCTAGCATAAAACTCAATATTTTAGCCCGCAAAATTTTCCCTTAAGCCTAATTTAAGGGCTTTTTTTATGTAGCATCGTCATCTTCATGCAGGACCTCTATCTCACGAAACTTATTCATTTGCTTATTAATCAGCGCTTCTTTGAGTTCATCTAGTAATTTTTTGCTCAACTTTGACAAGATTCTTTTTATATTTTGAATGTCTTTATCAGTTAAAAAATCAGTTGATTGATCTAGTATTCCATTTAATTCATCGATACGTTTCTTATGTTCGATATCAAATTCTATAATATGGCCTGCATCGTATTGTTTTTTTGCTTGTGACTTTTGAAATTTTGGATCTTGTGTCATGTTTTTATTTTATTTTCTCTCAGACTTAATTATATCACAAAAATGTATGTATGTGGATGGTTTTTCTAAAGAGTGATGGGGATGTGTCACTTTGCACAATGTATCTTGTGCGAAGTAAGTAAGGTGGAACGGAGGCTCATTAAACACTTTGGGTAAACTTTTTCAGGCTTTCACCTAAGTGCCAGTTTCCTGTGTTCCAAATAAAGCAGATCTGTTTTTGTAGGCTCGCGATATATTCCCGCATGTGTAATCTTATGATGAAGCTTGCACAACGCTATGAGATTATCGTGAGATTTGGTCTTTGCATAGCCATTTTTGTGATGAAACTCCGTTGCCGGCCTTTCGCAATTCGGACTGCTACACCTGCCACCTGTTTTTGTGAGGGTTTCTGTTCTTTTTTGTTTTGGGATGTAACGAGTGATTTTCTTAGATTTCTTCACCGCCTTTGCCTCACGATTAACCGTCTCATCCGCAACCACATCCCAACGATTCACCACCGCCCCATCTTCACGATCCATCGCCTCAGCCTCAGCTCTACCGCCCACAACCTCCGCAATTTCCCCGTCACCCTCCACCTCTTCAAAATTTTCCCCGGGGAAAAAGTGGTCGAACTGGGCTTGTATAAGCCGTTTCAATATTTCCTTGTTAGATTGCACCTTCATTTTGTGTTTCATTTTTTCAAGTTGATATCGCATCACGCCGTCAAGTTCGATTTTCATCGGCGCGCGTGAGATTTTGCCTCGCATTTCCCTCGAATATTCCTGCACTGCAGCCTTTGGAAGATTTTCGACCATTTTTATCAACTCTTTTTCGTTTTCTTTTGTCGCCATAAAAGCCACCATCGCGACTTTGTGAACTCCTTGCTCTCTCACGGTTTCAAACAAATTTTGACAACTGACTTCACTTAATTTTCTCTCAACTTTTATAACTTTATCCACGACTCCGGCGGAGAGTCCGCCGCCAAATCGTGCGGCGTATTCGTAAATATTCGCGCAACCATAAGATTTATAAATCTCTTTTTTATAGATCTCGGGAATCAGAAGGATAAGTTCGTGAGTAATTTTATTTCGTTGATTGCCAAGGGAAATAAATTTTTTGTGAAGGTTTTTTGCCGCCAAAAGATCGTTTTTCGCCTTGATCCCGACGGATTTCTGCAGGGTATTTTCTCCAACGAGTCCGTTTGATTTCTGCAAGGTATTTTTCCCCACGAGTCCGTTTGATTTTTTATTGTACATATCTTTTATATTTAAGGATTATTAGAAGAAAATACTAACAAAAATCCGTCAAAATTGCCAGACAAAAATAGGCAAAAAACATGAGTAATAAGCCAAAAATCACCATTTCGAGTTGCGTGAGAATGGAAATGTTGCGTGGTACGCACGCACTCACCGATGTGGTTCAAAAAAGTAGGCGAAGTGGAGGGGGGAGGTGCGAGGGATAACGGAGGTCGTGGGGTGGCGAATCATCAACAAAAATGCCCATAGGCGGACATTTCTATTTCCCGCAAAAGCGGACATTTCTATTTCCCCGTGACATAACTTGTTTAAGACTTGTATAAAAGGCGTAATAATAGTAATTTGTGCTCCGTATTTATGGGGGATTAGCTCAGCTGGCTAGAGCGCTACATTGACATTGTAGAGGTCGGTGGTTCGAGTCCACTATCTCCCACCACAAAATAATATAAAACTAAATGAACTCTCTCATCTCAATCTGGCAGAATATACCATCTCATTTGAGTCCGGTTGCGATTTCGATATTTGGTTTTGATGTTCGTTGGTATGGGCTGATGTATCTCGTAGCGTTTATAACGACATACCTACTCGTCATACATAGAACAAAAACTGAGAAATCTTTTTCAAAGTATTCGAGTGATTTTATTTTGGATTTATTTACTTGGTTGATTATAGGGTTAATGCTTGGGGCTCGAATCGGGTACGTCATATTCTACAATTTTCAACATTTTATAAAAAATCCTTGGGAGATAATTTTACCTTTTGAGAAAATAGGTGGCGAATGGATATTTACCGGCATAGCCGGTATGTCATATCATGGAGGAGTTATCGGGGTAGTGATCGCCGGGTGGATATTTTTGAAAATAAAGAAAGAGGGCTTTTGGAAGCTTGCAGACTTAGTTTGTCCGGCAATCCCGCTCGGTTATACGTTTGGAAGGCTTGGGAATTTCCTAAATGGCGAACTATGGGGACGTATCACTGATGCTAAAATAGGAATGTATTTTGAGAGGTCAAAAGATGCTTTAGGAGAAATAGCGCTCCGCCACCCTTCTCAACTTTACGAAGCTTTTTTTGAAGGGATAGTTTTATTTGTAATTCTTTGGAGCATAAGAAAATTTGTAAACAAGAAAATGGCGACGGGATCAATGCTCGGACTTTATTTGGTAGGATACGGCCTAGCGCGATTTACAATAGAATACTTCCGTGAACCGGATAGCGCTCTAGGCTTCATCGTATGGAGCTTTTCAATGGGTCAAGTCTTAAGTTTTGGAATGATAATTGCAGGTGTTGTACTTTTGGGATTTCTTTCGTACAATTCGACCGCAAATCATAAATCAAAACAATGAACCTCTCAAAAAAACTTAAAGAATGTCTCAATAACAATTGGTGTGTATTTGGCTTGTTCGCATTGATAGCAACTATCCTATATGTAAATGTAATCAATGGCCCTTTTCTTTGGGATGACATAGCATTGGTAATCGAAAATCAATACACACATTCTTTTGAATATATCTCAAATTGGTTCACCGGGGAGAATTTTATTGAAGCACAAGATGGCATATACAGACCTATTTCAACGATGGCCTATGCAGCGATTTATCAAATATTCGAATTGAATGTATCGGCCTATCACATATTTCTAATATTACTACATACCCTAAATGCATTTTTAATTTTTGTACTTTCACAAAAACTAAAATTCAGCAAGATCCCAAGCCTATTTATCGCCTTAATATTCTTGACCCACCCAGTTCAAACCACCTCAGTTAGCTATATAGCCGGGGTACCTGACGTACTCAACGCTTCATTTGTATTGGCTGGGCTAATGCTATTCACAAATAAAAAAACTATTTCTATGATCGGCGCAGCGATTTGTTTTATACTCGCACTCCTATCCAAAGAATCAGGAATAATCCTTCTTGGACTCGCTGCATTGATAGCAACGTACAATTGGAAGGAATATAAGCTCCCGGAACGGAAGCTAAAAGTTACTTTCTTTATAACTCTCCTAATACTTACCGGAATATACTTCTGGCTAAGAATTCAATATTTAAATATTGATGGACTAGCGCTTAATAAGTCGGTTTTCGAATATAATGACAACATATTAATTCGAATCCTAACATTTGTTTCTGTAATTTGGGACTACGCAAAACTAACATTCGCACCAATAGAGTTATCTTTCGACAGACAGGCTGTTTATTATAAATCGTTACCAAGTATAAGAGCGGTATTTGGGCTTATCGTAATAATAGGGGGGCTTATTTGGTCATATTTTTCATTCAAAAAAAATAAAAAATTCTTTCTCGGATTTCTATGGGTTTTTATTAGCCTAGGACCAGCTTCTGGTTTAATAAGCAACAATACGACATATCGAGAAAACTGGTTATACGTAGCGCTTATAGGGGTGGGCATTTTAATCGCTACTCTCTGGGAACAATTAAAAACAAGAAAATCTAAAACGATATTTGTATCAACGTTTATAATTATACTGTTACTATTTGGAGTAAAAACAGTTTACAGAAATTTTGAATGGGCGAATCCACATGCTTTTTTTGAAAATGAAATCAAGCACAATCCATACAACCCACGAATATACAATCAATATGCACAACTAACTATGAAGGATGGTGATTTAGATAAAACTATTGAATTATCTATTAAAGGAATTGAAGCCTTGGCGCCAATGGATCCGAAATTAACAAAAGCCCAGTATACATTAGCAAAACTATACCTATTAAAAGAAGATGCGAATAATGCAATAGTTCATTTTTTAATGACGTTTGAAACGGACCCAAATTATTTAAAATCACATGAGCAATTAGCTAAGATTTTTAGACTCGGAAATCGCCCAGAGAAAGCTGCGAAATTTACGGAATTTGTAGAGAGAATAAAAAATGGTGGAGTCGTCACTTTGGATGAAATCAAAGAAACGAAACAATTAAATTAACAATCAATGATTGAGTACGCGCAAAAACTAATTAAAAAAGACCTAACCATTTTCATTCTCTTTTTTTTAATTGGCCTAGGGATTTATGCGAACGCCTTGAACGCGCCTTTTATTTGGGATGACTTCACACTTATAGATTCAAATGAGCAAATAAGATCATTTGACCATATAGGTGAATGGTTTACTACAAGCTCAACAAGTGGAGTTAAGGGCGGACATGATAGCCCCCTTTATCGGCCAATGATGAAAGCTTTGGATGCGACAATTTATCATTTCTTTAAATTAAAGCCATTCGCTTATAGAGCATTAAATATTCTACTGCATATAATAAATTCCTTTTTAATATTCACTCTTTTTAGGAAATTAAAATTAAAAAGAATCGGAGCGATATTTGCAGCATTGATTTTTTTGGTACATCCTGTGCAGGTAGAAGCGGTAACATATATATCCGGACTACCGGATGTATTGTCAGGATTTTTTATCCTGGCAGGCCTTCTATTTTTCAAATCAGGTAAAAACATACTTACACTTTTGACGCTTCTGCTAGCATTTTTATCAAAAGAAATTGCGATAACTTTTTTCGCCTTCGCATGGTTAATAACAATATATGAATGGAAATCTTATGATAAAAAAACGCTCAATACAAAATTAAAATGGCTCACAGTTTTTACGATCATAAGTATAATTTATTTTATACTTAAACTCACAGTACTCAATTTTACCGGAACGGCAGACTTAACCGATATTGTAAATGATTATACGGAGAGCATATTAATTCGAACTATCACATTCATTTCCATAATTTGGGAATATGCAAAACTTATAATATATCCTGTCCATTTATTTTTTGAGAAGTCAGTAGTGCATGCAACTACATTACTTGCACCAAAAGGGATTTTTGGATTAACAGTTTTAATTGGTGGGTGCGGAGCCGCTTACAATTCATTTTTAAAAGATAAAAAATTCCTATTCGGATTTACGTGGTTTTTTATTCCACTGATCCCGGTATCTGGAATATTTATAATATCAAACGCTTTTTACGCAGAGAGATGGCTATATTTGCCATTGATAGGTGTGGTATTCGGTATCGCCGCATTATGGGAAAATTTAAAGACAAAAGAGGCTAAAGCTATATACATATGTATATTAGTAATTGTCTCAATGACATTTGCAACAAGAACAATTTTTCGAAATAGGGAGTGGGCGGATCCACAAGAGTTCTTTGAAAATGAAATAGCAAACAATCCTTATTCTCCAAGAATATATAACCAACTTGGAACTGTGCATTTTGCAAAAAGAAACTATAATAGAGCTTTGAGTGCTATTCAAAAAAGTATTGAACTCGACGACGCTAAATCCAGTCCAATATTTCGTTTTAACCTGGGAAATACTTATTACTATCTTGGAAAAAACGATAAAGCTATATTCTGGTTGAACGAAGCTCTGGAAATGAAGCCGGATTACGAAAAGGCAAAAATCGTATTAAATAAAATCTTAGAAGAAAACAAGATTTACCAATAAATATTTATAGATGGAATTTATAAAAAAAGTATCAAACTTAAAAAACCGGCAAGTATTTATAATTTTATTTGCCCTTGGAATGATTGCCTACCTCAACGTAATGAATGGTGAATTCATATGGGATGATGTAATTTTAATCACAAAGAACGAACACGTGCACTCACTCAGTTATATTTTTACGTTATTCAAAGAGAGCACGTTAGAAGGAGTTGGGGTCGAGGGGAATTTATATCGCCCTCTCGTAAACATGATATTTGCAATTATTTATGCCTTTTTTGGCGAGAACGAAATCGCCTATCATGCTTTTAATATTTTACTACATATTGGGAATGCCTTTCTGGTATTTATACTATTAGAAAGGTTAAGCTTCAAACGTTTTGGAAGCCTGCTCGCAGCAAGTATATTTCTGCTTCACCCAATTCAAACGGAATCAGTAAGTTATATAGCGGGCTTACCAGACGTACTAAATCCATTTTTCATCCTACTTGGGCTTGTAATCTTCGCAGGCGAGGATGATAAGCCCCTTAATGCAAAGACGAAAATATTAGTAGTAATATTTACCATCCTCGCCCTACTTTCAAAAGAAACTGGAATAATTTTCCCGGCACTGGCTGGGTTAATTTTATTTTATAAATGGGATCACCTTAGCCAACAAAAAAAGAGTAGCATGCTGCAAATGATTGCCACCATGACTCTTGTAACAATACTTTATATTATACTTCGAATGACGATACTGAATTTCACAGGAAGTTTTGATCTTAATTCTGGCATAAGTGTATATACAGGAAATTTTATGTTTAGAGTTTATACCTTCTTCGCAGCGATTTTCGAGTATGCGAAATTAATTTTCTATCCCGCTAATTTACATTTTGAAAAAGCCTTTGAGGTATTTGCATACCTAGCCAAAAAACCTGCTCTTGGGCTTGGCATAATACTTGCATCATCATCTTTAGCCGTATTTTCATATTACAAAAAACGTCACTTTTTCTTCTTCTATGTATGGTTTGTCATAACTATCGCTCTTGTTTCCGGAGTATTCCTTCCCTCTAACGCAACTTACAAAGAGCACTGGTTATATATGCCACTCATAGGATTTGTGTTTTTGATTCCAAGTATATGGGAAAAGCTAAAAAGTGATTTATCAAAACAAATATTTCTAACGACATTTCTAATAATATCTATATTACTAATATCTCAAACCATTCACAGAAACACGGAGTGGAAAGATAAATTAACTTTCTTCGAAACAGAAATTAAATACAACCAAACTTCATCCAGATTACAAGATAGACTCGGACTATATTATTTCGAAAACAAAGAATATGAAAAATCAGTAGAATATTTCAAAAAAGGAATTGAGCTAGATAAAGATGGTCGAATACCATATATAAGAACAAATCTAGCAAACTCATACCTTGCAATGAGGGATTTGGATGCGGCGGTCAATGAATATTTCACTGTGCTAGAATCTCATCCAAATAGCTTTGACGCGCACGTCGCACTTTATAATATTGCCATCGCTATTCATAACAAAGAAATGGAGGATGCGTTCTTTGAATTCTTACAGCGAATAGAGGCCGGCGGCACAGTAGACTTTGAGACCGAAATTCTACCATGGGCAAACACTCAATAAAATTATCTTTATGAGAAATTTATATAAATTTATTGAATGGAAAAATTGGCATTTTTTTCTGTTATTTTTTTTACTTGGGCTCACGGCATATATAAATATTTCAGCCGGCGATTTTATCTGGGATGAAAAAACACTGATCATAGGAAATGAACACGTACATTCTTTGAAATATTTTTTCAATTGGTTCACGGAATCACCAACTTATGCGGAAGGGGTGGAAACATCAAATATGTATAGGCCACTTGCTACCATGGCGTATGCGGTCATTTATTCGGTCGCCGGTCTTAATACAATCCCATACCATCTTGTGAATATTTTTCTACATATCGGAAATGCATTTTTAACTTTTGTTTTTTTACAACGACTTGGATTCATGCGCATCGGAAGTCTACTCGCAGGAATTGTTTTTTTACTTCATCCAATTCAAACAGAATCAGTAAGCTATATAGCCGGACTACCGGACGTACTCGCTCCATTTTTTATGTTACTTGGGCTAAATATATTTGCAAATAACAAAGAGCTAACAGCAAGACGGATCACGTATATAACTATACTTATGTTGTGCGGGATTTTATCAAAAGAGATCGGAATAATATTTGTACCGCTCACTCTTCTAATTGTACTTTTCAAAAAAGAAGATTATTTAAAAAAACGGAAACCTGAAACTATAAAAACCCTCTTAATATTAAGTGGCGTAACTATTGCATATCTAATTTTTAGAATAACGGCGCTCAATACGACCGGAACTTTCAGCTTAATAGGTGTTGAAAATCTTTATACCGAAAACATACTATATCGAATATATACATTTTTCGCGGCTGGAATCGAATATATAAAAATGATTATTTACCCTGTGCATTTATTCTTTGAAAAACCATTTGAGGCGTATATATACATGGCTCCAAAAGTACTGGCAGGGATGTCGGTCGCACTAATCGGTCTAATTTTTAGCATAAATTCCTACCGTAAAGACCGCCACATATTTTTTATATACTTCTGGTTTGCAATAACTATAGCACTCGTTTCGGGGGTAGCCTTCCCTTCTAATGCATTATACAAAGAACACTGGCTATACATGCCGTTAATCGGAATAGTTATGCTTATCCCATGCGTACTCGAAAAAATCCGCGGAGGAACAACTCAAAAAATATTTATCGGAGTAATCTGCATAATGTCTATACTTTCAATAATAAAAACTATCGACCGCAATTCACAGTGGCGAGATGCAAAAACTTTCTTTGAAAACGAAATCAGTTACAATCCGACCTCTTCAAGATTGTACAACGAGCTCGGCATGTATTACTACGAAAGAGAAAATTGGCAGTCCGCAAAGACTAATTTTGAAAAAGGTATTTTATTAAACAAAATACGGCTCATGCCCGAGCTCGGCTATAACCTCGGCAATACGTATCTCGCAATGGGAGACCAAGCTTCAGCAGCTCAAATGTACCGCCTAGTTCTCGAAAGCGATCCTACCTACCTAAAAGCGCACATTGCCATGTATAACCTGGCAAAATCCAGTGATAATAAAGAGATGGAGGCTTTGTTTCTCAAAAACATAAATCGCCTAAAATAGGACATTTCTATTTCCCGCAAAAGCGGACATTTCTATTTCCTCGTGACAAAAGTAGAAAAAACCTTGCATTTTTAAGCCAAAATACCTAATATGCGCAAGCTTTAACACCCAATAACTCACTTTGAGATGTCAAAAATATGTCCAATAACAGGGAAAAGACCTTCTACGGGTAACAATAGAAGTCATTCAAACAGAGCGACAAAACGTCGTTTTCTACCAAATTTGATAGTTAAAAGAATATACGATCCAATCACAAAAACTTGGAAAAAAATGCGTATTTCGGTGAATGCACTAAAAACTCTTACGAAGAGAATGAAATAGTTAGATGCATAAACTTTAAAACACAAAAAGCCTTCTAATTGAGGGCTTTTTTATTTTCTTCACTTCAGATAAACTCATAATCGATTATAATTACAAATATGGGCCACAAAGAATTAGCACAAAATAAAAAAGCATACTTTGATTACGAAGTACTCGAGGAGGTTGAGGCCGGTCTCGTGCTTACCGGAGCGGAAATCAAGTCTATAAGAAGCGGGAATGTAAATCTCAAAGGCTCTTATGTTGGCGAAACGGCAAAAGGGCTAGCAGTAAAAAACATGCACATATCCGAATATCCGCAAATGGACACAAAACAATCTCCTCTACGTGAAAGACGGCTTTTACTACATAAAAAAGAAATTGAAAAACTTCAAATAAAGTTAAAGGAAAAGAATTTAACCATAATTCCCTTGAAAATGTATTTGAAAAAAGGGTACTGTAAACTCCTTCTTGGCTTATGCAAAGGCAAGAAACAACATGATAAAAGGGATACCTTAAAAAGAAAAGACCAAGATATGGAAATCCGAAGAGAGATGAAAAAATATTAATTAAAGATAACCGTAGAATCTATGCAAAAAAAATATGAAAAAATAGTTAAAGAATTAACAAAATTTTTCAATAAAAATAACTTCAAAAAAGCTGTGATCGGGCTATCCGGGGGGATAGATTCATCCCTAGTTCTAAAACTCGCTGTCGATGCGCTCAGGCCTGAAAATGTCGTTGGTATACTCATGCCGGAAACAGGCCTCACCAAAGAAGAGAATATAACTCATGCAAAAGGCCTGGCGGATTTCTTCAAAGTTCAAACTTACATAGTTCCTATTAACAGCGTTCTCGTACCATTTAACACTACCCCATGGCACCCATCGAAACTCGCTCAAATGAATACAAAGGCTAGGGCTAGAATGATACTTTTGTACAGTTTTGCTAATACGGAAGGAGCTTGCGTACTTGGCACTTCAAACAAATCTGAAATCCTGCTTGGTTATGGTACAAAACATGGGGACTCTGCCTCCGATATATATGTAATTGGTGATTTATTCAAAACTGAAGTTTGGAAAATGGCCGAGCTCTTAGGTCTTCCGGATGAAATTATTCAAAAAGCACCATCTGCAGAGCTAACTTCAGGCCAAACAGATGAGGAGGAGCTCGGCGCTTCATACATCGAAATCGACAAAACTCTTCAAGCCCTACTCAAGGAATGTGAAGACATCGACACTCCAAAAGAAATGAAGCGCACTCTCGAAGTCTTAATTGGAAAAGGCATGGACTCACTACTCGTTCGCAAAGTGGTAAAACTCATAGAGGATAACAGGCACAAATCGAAAACCCCACCTACAATAAACACCTAAAAATCAATCGAATTAAGAAATTCACCTGGAGTAAAAATATCCAAACCTGATAGGCGACTTACGTTTTCGTCTTTAATAAAATGTCTTATATCGAGAGTAAGTAGTGCATCGACATTTACACTTTTAGCGGACGCTAAAATATGAACATCATCAGGGTCTTTAATCCAACTTGAAGCGGTGTTTAATTCCTTCTTAGTAGGCTTCGGAAGAATTTTAACTTTACTGATCTTAAGCAAATCTCGAAAGATATTCAGATGCTCAATCGATTTTTTCTTTAACGTACGCTCAACTTCATCAACCACACATTCAGAGATAACCGCTTTACAAAAACTCATTTCACATAATTCAAAAATCTCCGCCGACGCACCAGTAGAAGAAAAAAGAGCGGCTACAACAACACTACTATCAATAAAAATAAGCATACATACAATTTAACTATTATGACGAATTTCATCTAACTCAATAAGCATCTCCTCAAGAGTGATACCTTTTTTCCTTGCCATTTCAGCACTTTTTTTAAGAAGATCTTGGGTTTTTAATTTTTGTGGGGTCAATATAACCGCTTTACCTGCCCATACGGTAACAGAAAGAATTTCATCTTCATCTATACCCATTTCTTCACGAATATTTGCTGGAAGAGTAATTTGACCCTTTTTACGAACAGTAATATTATTCATAATCGGAAAGTTAGAAATAAAGTAGGAATTTCTGAATAAATTATAACTTTTAATTGAAAGATTTGCAAGCTAAGCATGAGGATAAAAACCTAAGATTATGGTTCTTTAAACAAATTGGGCAATGCTATGTGCGAATTTTGCCAGCTGAATGCCGTGTTTCAAAGGCTGTGCACGCGCACACGTCTTGAACGCCGTGTTTCAGACGTCATTCTTAAGAAAAAGCCATGAAGTACGTATTTGATAGACCATTTTATGAGAGAAGTGTGGCTGGGAGTGCTTTTTTAGCAAACACATAAAAACCAAATTGTACGGATTATTGTACAATCCCTCCTTCCGGGAAGAGTTTTTGTACAAGATAACGTACAAAATCTGTTCACGTGCACACTTTCACATAACCAAAATTCATTAAATTT
>JAUYJN010000020.1 GCA_030700255.1 Candidatus Peregrinibacteria bacterium
TGTTGAGGCGCTACAAACTGATTTCGATTTCGCAATGGAAGAATTATTAAAAATAAGAAGAGAAGAAGGTGAGGTACATATAGCCGCTGGCGTGCCACTTCAAAGTGAAGTGAAAAAATTATACAGCTGGGCGCACCAAGCTGGACTTACCGTTCCGACAGAATACATTCCAGCCTTCGAAAGAACAGTAATGGGTAGCACTATGAGTATGGCGCCATTAACAATGGAGGAGATCCCAACTATTACGGACATCTCAGACCAAACCTCTGGCCCCTTTCAAACCATTGGGCCGGAGGATGAGAAATAAGCTATTTCTCAAATAGAAAAATTTTTCCTTTGACTTTCTCTGCTCTTACTTTATTTTTAAGTGTGCACACGAACTGCGAAATAAAAAACAAATATTCACAAAATCAAACATGCCAAAAAACCTCGTAATAGTAGAGTCGCCTGCAAAGTCGAAGACAATTTCAAAATTCCTTGGAAGTGATTATACTGTGCTCGCCTCTATGGGCCATGTTCGTGATTTACCAAAATCAGCCATGGGGATAGATACTGAAAAAGATTTTGAACCGAAGTACTCTATAAGCCCGGATAAGAAAACTACAATCTCAAAACTAAAAGCGGAAATCGGGGCAAAGACAGTGGTATGGCTCGCAACCGATGAGGATCGAGAAGGAGAAGCTATAGGGTGGCACCTTGCCGAGGCACTAAAAATTGACGAAAAGAAAAATCCAATGCACCGAATTGTTTTCCATGAAATTACAAAAACAGCGATAGAAAAAGCTATAGCAACTCCACGAAAACTAGATATGAATCTAGTGGATGCCCAACAGGCACGACGTATATTAGATCGGTTGGTTGGTTATGAATTATCCCCACTACTCTGGAAAAAAATCAAATACGGGCTTTCTGCAGGGCGTGTTCAATCGGTGGCTGTAAGATTAGTTGTCGAGAGAGAGAGGGCTATTCAAGGTTTTAAACCGGTTGAATTTTGGCGAATAAAGGCTCACACAATCACTGGAGGTAAAAAAGAAATTTTATTTGAACTGATAAAAGAAGACGGTAAAAAATCTCATGTAAAAAATGAGAAAGAGGCTGAAAAAATAATAGAAGTAGTAAAGGCTTCGCCATTTGTAATTACAAGTATCGAAAAGAAAAATGTAAAACGCTACCCTTCCCCACCTTTTATAACGTCTACATTACAACAAGAAGCTGCTAGAAAATTAGGGTTTTCGGTAAAGAAAACGATGATTGTCGCACAGCAACTTTACGAGGGTATAGATATTGGATCAAACCACGTCGGACTTATTACTTACATGCGTACTGATTCATTTAACCTTGCGAATGAAGCACTTGGCGAAATCAAAAAATTCATCGAAGATGAATATGGTAAAAAATATTCACTCGCAAAGCCAAGAACTTTCAAAGGTAAAAAAGGTGCGCAGGAAGCGCATGAGGCTATTCGCCCAACTCATTTCAAATACACTCCCGAAGAGATGGAAGGTAAGCTCGATCGTGACCAACACAGGCTTTATGAACTCATTTGGAAAAGAGCTATCGCCTGCCAAATGTCCGAAGCGGAAATGGCGCAAACGGCTATAAATGTTGAAATTAAAAAATACTTATTTAGAGCAAATGGTCAGATTGTGATATTCGATGGATTCATGAAAATGTACACTGAGGGCAAAGATGAGGATGACATGGATGAAGACGCAGATGATGATGGACGAATTCTTCCGGAGGTAAAAGAAGGTGAAGATTTAAAAGTTAAAGAAATCGAACACACACAACATTTTACAAAACCACCTGCAAGATATACGGAAGCAAGTTTGGTAAAAAAATTAGAATCTGAAGGTATCGGTAGACCGTCAACTTACGCGCCAACTATATCAACAGTTATTCAACGCGGTTATGTGGAAAATATTGATCGTGCCTTGCATGCAACTAATATAGGTATGGTTGTAACTGATTTCTTGGTAGAACATTTTTCCGATATAGTTGATTATCAATTCACTGCAAAGGTTGAAGAAGAACTCGATGATATAGCGGAAGGTAAAATCAAATGGGTACCAATGATAAAAGGATTTTACACTCCATTTCACAAAACCGTAGAAGATAAAACAGAGAACGTAAAACGTGAAGATGTTATGAAAGAGAAAATTTTAGGTAAAGATCCGAAGACAAAAAAAGATGTAATTGCAAGGCATGGGAAGTTTGGACCATATGTACAAATTGGGGAATGGGAGGAAGAAGATCGTAAAGCAAAAATAAACCAACCTCATCGGGCATCTCTACCAAACGGCTCATTCTTTGAAACAATCACGCTGGAAGAGGCGTTGCAAGCACTTTCGCTCCCAAGAATTGTTGGGAAGATAAAAGGCGAAGAGGTGCTGGCAAACGTTGGACCATACGGTCCATACCTTAAACTCGGTAAATTAAATGCTTCATTGCCGGAGGGGGTAGACCCACACACGGTCACTATCGAAGAAGCTAAAAAAATCATCGAAGAAGCTGCTGAAAAAAAGAAGAAATTCGCAGAACCAATCAAGGTTTTCAACAAAAAAGATCCTGAATCCGGAGGTGAGGTTGAAATTAAGCGTGGTAGATTTGGACCATATATTACAGATGGAAAAACTAACGCGGCGATTCCAAAAGGTAAAACTCCACAAAATATAGATTTTGAAACAGCCGTCGAATTGCTTGAGAAAAAAAGAAAATCTCCAAAAAAACAGTGGAAACCAAGGGGTAATTTCAAAAAATAAGAGTACAACTTCCAGTGACAACCTCTTCCCCACTATGCTAAAGTTCCTTTAGAATTTTGAATGATTTAACGATGCAAGAACAAATACAAAACTACATTCAGGTTGTTGTGACTGAAATGAAAAGTCAAAGAGCAGTTTCGATGGTTATCGCTTTGGCGCTTTTGTCTGTTATTACAATCATTTCCCTGACTTCAACTTACGTTCTTACAAATGCAATTCGCGGAAATACAGAGTTTGGCAGCTCGATTCGAGCTGAAGCGGCCGCTGACTCCGGTATAGAACTCGGCCTAGGTGCTATCCGTGGTAAAAATCCGGGTTGGGAGCTTGGCTCCGCTGACGACCCAATAACCATGTGCTTCACTCCAAGCGGTTTAACTTCTTCTTCTCTAGAGCAACAAGCTGCAAATTACCCCTGTCCAAGTGTAGCTCAGCAAAAAGTCCAATATTGGATAACAAGTTCAGCTAAAGAAATAGCGCCTAATACATATATCATCCCACCTCCAGGCGAAGGTAACGCCGGTGAAAATTGCGAACGTGCAGGCAACTTCGATGAAATCCTCGAACCCTGCAATTGGAACAAATTATATTTCGGTGAAACGGTTTCCATCCCTCTTTATACGACTATAAATGGCCAAACTATAAATCCTCCGGATTTGCCGGATGGATCCGGTCCAGGCCTCGGAGCCTTCACCTTAAAGGTCCGCACCCCATGCGTCGATAACCCATATAACTCAACCGGAAACCTCAAAGGTGCGAATGAAAGTGATTGGTGCACTAATGGCAGTGTCGGCGGTCCATCTGCGAGGCCTGATTTGTTTGATGCGACACAAAGTAATATCGCCGATAATATTATCGTCAACT
>JAUYJN010000021.1 GCA_030700255.1 Candidatus Peregrinibacteria bacterium
AGATAACGTACAAAATCTGTTCACGTGCACACTTTCACATAACCAAAATTCATTAAATTTGTTTTCGCACGTTTGGATTTTTTAGATTTCAGCATCTACATGCTCTCAAACATACTTTTGATTGCCCAATTTGTTTAAAGAACCGTCATCAAGTTTCATCAAGTTGCGTATATCTAGTTTATTGACTGTCTTGATTCAAAACTACACGTCCCAGATAAAAACCAGTTGGACCATTGGTATGTGCAATTCTCAATTTATCAAATCCTGTCGACAGTATCTGTTCAGGAACATCAAATGTATATGGAGTCAGCCCATCAGTATTATGTGGGTTTGGTAAATCTTTTACAACCATGGAGGCCAAATCCTCGTCTCCATTCATATAAGTTATTTCATAATTATCACTTGAATTCAGACTTACATCCATGCTTTTTACAAATTGTTTACCATGTAAATCGACTATGACCGTCTCTGCATAATACCACCTATCCTCGCGACTACTGAATGGAGAGTCAAAAGCGCTTCTAGCGCCTATCTCATCTATATCTGTAAATGCTACGTCACCAGAAAAATCTGAATATTCATCATATCTACCCAAGTTCATATTCAAAATTGCTTTAAGCCGTTCAACGGAAAAAATATTCCCACGTGTAATAATAGTCACAACATCATATAACTTAGCTATTTTCTCACTTTGAATAACATTCACTCCACCCTTGAGAGTCTCCACATAACCAAAAGGTAAAGGCCTATAAAAATGTCCGATTCTCCATCCATAAATTGTTTTATTTAGCCCTCTTTTTTCGATAATGTTTATATGTGATAATAACGGATCCGCTAATGCAAAGACATCAATAAGATGCTCATTGGAGGCAGCATAATACCCATACTTGCCGATGTTTGCCGATATTTGATAAACTATATCCTCTGATTTTTGTTTTTTCTCAACAGACATATCGACTCCATCGAACCAACTCATAAGACCATCCTTACAATAATAGAACCACCTTTCATCAGTTATTCCATAGTTATAATATCTCGGATTCTTTGCGATTAATTCTTCTTTTATATTTTCACAATCAATATTATTTCTTATAGGGGAAAGTGGATTTAATAATCCATATATACATAGCCCAATAACGCATATGTATGCTGCCTTTTTCTTCATACTTATCATGCTACTCATTGTGACCACTGCAAGTATAAATGGAGCTGTAAAAAATCTTCCGCTCATAAAATCCCCACCTATTTTTAAAATATATAAAACGTATAAAAGCATACCTGCTACAAGTGCTAAATATCGTTTTTCTTTAGCCCTTACAGTAAGTATAGTTGCGATTATCACGGCAAGTAGAGTTACCGGGTCCGTAGAAATACTGTCTACAAAATAATATATACCTTGTTCTATATATGCGAAGACACTAATTCCTGTAGATAATTTCGCATAGGCCGTGTTTGGTATAAGATATCCATAATACAATAATGAAAATATTTCCCAAATTATAATCGGGAGTGCTCCAAATGCTATATATTTTATAGCTTTCTTTTTATCTGAAGTGAGCCATAGTGCATACAGTAAGGCTGGGGCATATAAAAGTAACGTATCTAACCTATTTAACATACTTAACGCCACAATAAATGATAACCAAAAAAGCCATTTATGCGTCCTTTTGTTCTGCAAATAAATCATACAAAACACCGTAATCAATAAATAAGTCAGCGGATTTTCCAAGCCAGACACTGCGTACTCCATAAATCCTTTTGAGGAAATCAAAACAGCCAATGCCACGATTGCCGTATACTGTGTTTTTGCAACCTTAAAAACCAATAAATATACGGTTATCAACGAAACAACGAATGAAATACCAAGCGTCGTAAAATAAGGCTCTCTTGTGAAAAAATAAAATTACGTAATAAGGAATAACCAAAGCGGGTGGGTAAACGTCTGAACTCTCTCTAAGAGATCCCACCTCAAACCATATCCATTTACAAAATTATCTATCGTACGCATGGTAATAAACGCGTCATCTCCCATCCATGCAGATTTTATAAGAACGATCACAAATACTAATATCAAAAAAAATAATAAGTAATTGAGTTTCCGCTCTTTATGTTGAATTTCCATGGTGGAATCTTAAGATAAGCCATTATAATTGTAAAGTTTTTGTTTGCGGAATTGAAATGATTTCAGTAAGTTTACGTTGTAAATTTGAGGCTGCTTTATTTAAAAGAAAGAAAATTTATGAACATTACGTTAATTACCGGAGTAGCCGGTTTTATAGGGAGCAACCTTGCTGAAAGACTTCTTCTCAATGGGGACACCGTTATTGGAATAGATAATTTCATATCTGGATCAAAAGCTAATATCGATAGACTAAGTGCCTTAAAAACTGAAGGGCATTTTGAATTTCATGAATTTGATGTTTCTGATGAAAAGATTATTGATTTTGTAATGGATAAAATTCCGGAAGGAAAACTCGACCAAATATATCATCTGGCATGTCCCGCATCGCCAATTGATTTTGAAAAATTCGGAGTTGAGATACTTGAGACATGTGCAAATGGCACTATGCATATATTAAAGATTGCTGAAAAAACCGGAGCTCGATTTCTCTATACTTCCACTTCTGAGGTATATGGAGATCCGCTAGAACATCCTCAGAGAGAGAGTTATCTTGGGAATGTAAATACTCTCGGTCCGCGGAGTTGCTATGATGAAGGTAAAAGATTTTCTGAAAGTTATATTGTCCATTTTTGCGCAAAACATAATGTGGATTTTAGAATCGCACGAATTTTTAATACGTATGGTCCATACATGAGAAAAGATGATGGCCGCGTAATTCCAAATTTTATTGAACAGATTAAACATGGTAAATCTCTCACAATTTATGGTGATGGATCACAAATTCGTTCGTTTTGTTATATAGATGATATGCTCGATGGACTCATGAAATTGATGGGGCATAATTTTGAGCAAATGGCTGGCACAGCTGATGAAAGAGTCTTCAACCTTGGGAATCCAAATGGAAATACAATACTGGGATTAGCAAAAATTCTTATAGAAATAACCGGAGCAACTCTAAATACTATTGAAATGGATTTACCAAAAGATGATCCGAAAATGAGAAAACCCGATATAGGCAAAGCTGAAAGCGTACTTGATTTCCATCCTGGCATAGGCTTGAATGATGGCCTTAAAAAGACACTCGAAAATTGGTAATTTGTATTAAATAGTTCAAGTAATGACAAAAAACATAACAATTATTGGCACCGGCTACATAGGTCTGGTTACCGGTGTTTGCCTCGCTGAGCTCGGCAACAACGTAACATGTGTCGACATAAGTGAAGAAAAAATTAAAAAATTAAAAAACGGTGAATCACCTATTTTTGAGCCAGGACTTCCGGAGCTTATTGCGAAAAACAAGAGCAGACTTAAATTCACAACTTCATATGCGGAGGGTCTGGAGGGGGCTGACCTAATATATATAGCTGTGCATACTCCATCCAAGCCAAGCGGAGAGGCTGATTTGAAATACGTATTTGCTGCGGCAAAAGAGATTGGTGAGAATCTTAAAATCGATGCAATAATTGTAAATAAAAGCACGGTGCCTGTCGGCACCGGCCACAAGGTAGAAAAAGTAATTCAAAAAGAAACAGATAAAAAAGTTTCTGTAATTTCATGTCCGGAATTCCTGAGGGAAGGTAAAGCGATTTATGATTTTTTTCACCCTTATAGGATTGTAATCGGTGCCGATACCGGCCATGAAAAAGCTGTCGCAACACTTAAAGATCTATACAAAGATGTTGTAAATTCACATGCCGAATATATCATCACTGATTTGCGAAGTGCGGAAATGATCAAGTATGCATCTAATTCTATTCTTGCCACTCAGATTTCTTTTATCAATGAGCTCTCTCATTTGTGTGAAAAAGTTGGAGTTGATGTAACTGAGGTCGCGCGTGGTATGAAGCTTGATGAAAGAATAGGGAAGGATGCGTTTTTGAACGCCGGGCTTGGTTTTGGCGGATCTTGTTTTCCAAAAGATGTCAGGGCATTGATAGCGCTCGGTAAGCAGCAAAACGCTCGACTCAATCTCCTTGAGCAAACTGAAAAAATAAATGAAAGACAGATAGAAAAATCTTTTTCAAAGATTAAAAAAATCCTAAAAGAGGCGAATGTTAACTTCAAAGATGCCAAGATTGTAATGCTAGGACTAAGTTTCAAACCTAATACTGACGACACCAGAGAATCTCAAACATTTAAATTGATAGATATTTTATTAAAAAATGGCGCAAAGGAAATACATATAATCGACCCTATCGTAAGCATAGATGAAGAAATTCATCGTGAGAAATTTTTACCAAAAAGAATACGTGGGAATAAAAAAGAATTAGATAAACTACATGGATTCACTGATGGAAATATTCAAGAACAAATCGTGAAAGCTGCAACAAATGCAGACCTTATTATCCTTGCAACCGAGTGGGGGGATTTTACCTCGCTCGACTTCGCCTCGCTCGGAGCCCTCATGCGCAATAAATGTTTTGTAGACCTACGAAACATTTATACCAAAAATGCCCTCGAGAAACATGGATTTACGCTTAAAAATATGGGTAGGAAATAGGATTCGTGTTAGAAGAATATTTTTGCGAGACCGAGAATCCCCTGCTTCCATGGAACTCTGTGCGAAACCCCTTCTCTCCCTTCGAACTCCTTTAAATTATCCAAGTACCATGCGTAATTCCTAAGTAGCGCATCTTTGTTAGAATATTTTGGATGCCAATCAAGTATGCTTTCTGCTTTTTCGATAGATACAAATGAATCTTCACAAGCTGTTTCATAGACCCATTTGTACAGTGGGGAAATTTTCATTTTTTCCAAAATTCGAAGCGTCCAAATCATTGGAGCTGCTGGGAAACCTTTTATTTTTTTACCGAATCCGGCTTTGTCCAAGACCACCTGGTAGTCTTCTTTCATAGTTGTAAAATCTTTTGCACCTATATTAAAAGTATCATTTACTATATTTTTATCTTTGGTCGCACACAGGTAAATTGCATCACACAAATCTTCAACATCGAGTAACTGATAACGATTATTCCCACTCCCGATCATTGGGAAGCCATGACCATCTTTTGCCCAATCATAAAATAAGGCAAAAACTCCAAGCCTCTCCGGCCCGATAAATGACTTCGGTCGAACTATCGAAATACACATGCCCTTTGCTCTAAATTCTTCACATATTTCCTCTGCTTTTACCTTTGCCTCACCATATGGACCAACTCCAATAAGTTGATCTGTTTCAACTAAAGGATGATGATCCGGGATACCATAAACGGCAGTCGATGAGATATGAACCACACGATCTACTTTGTGTTTGTGCGCCATCTCTATAACTATTCTTGCACCCTCTATATCTGTCGAATAAATTTCTTCAGGAGTATAAAGCGGGAGTGCCGCGGCACAATGAATCACGATATCCATACCCTCGGTAACGCGATCCATCATTTCAGGATCTCGAATATCACCAAGCACATGATCTATTTGATCTTTCTCAGGATAATCAAAAGGCTCTTTATCAAGCGAACGGACAGTGTGTCCTTTTGCCATTAAAAATCGAATAAGATTGATGCCAAGAAAACCGGAGCCTCCGGTAACCAAATATTTCTTTTTCTCAGTATTCATATATATGTTTTTATATTCAAATTTGCGCGTGAATTCTAGAAGATGAAGTTATGATTGTAAAGTTATAAGACATTGTAATTTGACCAATGTGTAAGAACTGTTGCAATTATTTTTTTATGCGTGTAGACTTCTCTCTTGTTTAATTTAATTCATGGAAACTGAAGAGGGAAAACAACAAGAAAGAAATGAATCTCTCAGCCCAAACATGCGAGTTGTGACTTCACCTGCTCTGCAAGAAGATATTCTTGCAATATCACCTGAGTTTGACGGCACGCTCACACAAGAGATGTACGATCAAATATGCACTCAAAAAAATGATAAGGTGCTTTCTAATAGTGATTTATATAAGCTCGCTGCAGACTTACTCACTTATCAATACAACTTATACGGTGTCGAAGGCGAGCATCCGTATCACGACATAGAGCACTCAAGTGGTGTTACAGCGTTAGCAAAAAACGTTGTAGGTATTTTAAAACGAAGAGCAAATCCAATCAATGATGCTGATGCACAGATTTTTATACTTGCGGCGGTTGCTCATGATCTCGGGCACTGCGGACGCACACTTCGTCAATTTGATCCTGAAACCGGAGAGAAACTCACGATCGATGATGGTCGTAGCAATGAGCAACAAGCCGTTTTCCTCGCTGACCCCATATTAAAAAAAGAGGGGTTTTCTATACGACAAAGACTCCATTTCCAATCCCTGATTCTTGCAACTACTTTTGATGAGCGACAACCTAATGCAATACCCGATGAAGAAAAATTCCCTCCACAGACGCATGAAGAACGATTGATGTCGATAATTGATCTGGGGGATGGAGCTCTTATGGAAGATGAAGTAGAATTTCTAGACCGAACCATGAAGGTACTTTTTGCAGAGAAACCACAAGCGAAATGGCCGAGAAACATGACGCACTGGCTTCAAACCATGAATGGATTTTGGAAATTTGTCGAGATGCGTATGAAAGGTGCGGATGGTGAAATCATACCTGAAGCTGAAGCACTATTTGGAGAAGTATTTCGAACTCGCAAAAAGATGTTCGCCATGCTTACAAGTGAGGATCCTTCAACAAAAGCTGAAGCCGAACGTCAATTTGAAGAACTCCTTAGTGCCGCACACGCAAAATTCCAACCTTATTTTGAAAAATTAAAAACTGCCGAACCGGATGCGAGCTAAAACTTAATAGTCAGACAGATAATCCCAACTAAGATCAGAAGTAATCCGACTAATTGTAGGGGGCTGATGGCTTCTTTTAAGAAAAAGTATGAAACGATCGTGATGATGGAAAGTCCGCCGATAGCCATGATCGGATAACCTATTGAGAGGTTGATTTTTGAAAGTGCCAATACGTAAAACATCACATTCAATGCAAATAAAAACACTCCAATTATAAGAATGTAGTTTTTTAAAAGACCCTGAATTATTCCATATTCAGTAAAGTAATTTAAATTGCCTGATCCGATTTTCATCATGATGTTCGCAATTGCATTGAGCACCATCGCCGTTATCAAAAATATGTATCCCATGTGATTATTTTTTAATAAAATGTTTTAAAATTATATATGCGATGTCATCGACTGAATTGTATACCTTAACGATGAATCTATGTTTTCCCATTTTTCTTTTTACCTTGATGAATTTTCCATCGGTACGATATGCAAAAAAACCATCAGTAAGAATCTTATCACCTATTACAATTATTTGCCTTTTTAGGTCTTCTTTTTTTACTTTATGGTTGCTTCGCCCTTTATTCGCATCTGCAAGTTCGCTTCCCTCACGCAGTGCGTAATCAAGTATTTTTTTACTTGGTTTTCTGTGGCCTTTTATAATTGGTAAATTTGTAATCCCATGAATTCTTTCATTACGCATAACATTCCAACTATTCGAACAAAGCCAAACTACGTTTTGCTTTTCAAGTTCTTTAATTTTTTTTAAAACAAGGTCCACAGGATGTGACTCATTGTCCGCGACAAGAGTCCCATCTATATCCAGAAAAATCAAAGCATCTTTGATGCCCGCAATGTCAAGATTTTCAAAATACTGTGGCACGATAAATAAATTTTAAAAAAGTGCGTTATAAAAGACGAAAAACATGTACAAAGCCCATGCTATGACTGTAAGTAAAATCCAAATATCTTGATACAAAACTTTTTCCGGAGCCTCTCCTCCACCCAAAATATATACCACATACATATACCTAAACATTCCAAAAAATACGATAAATGTTGAATACATAAGATAAGGAATTTCTGTAGAAACAGCATAAAGGCTATATGTGAGCATAACGCCGGATACCACTACCAATAACAAATAATCGAGAAATTCCTTGGTATATCCTTTGAGTACTTCTCTGGTTTTTTCAGCTGTTTTTGATGTGATTTCAGCGCGTCTTTTCCCTATTACCAAGAACAATGCGAGGAATAATGTAACCAAAATCAACCATTCTGAGACATAAACATCGATAAGTTCTCCACCTGCCTTGATACGTAGCAAATACATAGCTGCGATAAGAAATATATCAACTATCGGTATATGCTTGAGCACCATCGAATAGCCAAGGTTAAGAATAAAGTACAAAGAAAGAAGAAGATTCGCTTTAAAATTAAACTGACTAGCAAGAAGCATGGCTATGACAAGGAAGATTATCATTATAAAAATACCTGTTTTGATACTCATAGCTCCGGATGCAATAGGCCTGTGTTTTTTCTTCGGATGGAGCGCATCGCTCTCTCTATCAAGAATATCGTTAAAAATATAGATGCTACTTGCAAGCATACAAAACGCTGCAAAGAGCATGGCTGTTGATCCAAGCTCATCTACACGAAGGACGTGCCCTCCGAAAAATAACGGAGCAAAAACAAGAAGATTTTTGATCCAGTGGCTAATGCGGATTTGTTTAAAAAAGGTTTTAAAAATCATTTCTTATTATTAATTTCAATTTCTCTCACAATTTTAGTAGCCTCAAACATACTTTCAAATGTCCCCGTATCATACCAGCCGCCTTCAACTATTCCGGCTTTTAGCCGACCTTTTTCCAGATATATTGTGTGTAAATCTGTAATTTCCAATTCACCACGCTTTGACGGTGTGATTTGGTCTATATAATCAAAGACATTTTCGTCATAAAGATAGAGCCCCGTCTGTGCGAAATTCGACTTTGGGTTTTCCGGTTTTTCTTCAATTGAAATAGCATTCATATTTTCATCGAATTCGATCACTCCGAAACGACCTGCGTCTTTCACTTCTTTTGCAAAAATCATCACTCCTTTTCCGGACTTTTCAAAGTTTTCAAATTCAGCCTTAAATGAATCGATAAAGAGGTTATCACCAAGAATCAGTGCGCATTTTGAGCCTTTGGCGAAATTGCGAGCGAGGCCGAGGCCATGGGCGAGGCCGAGCGGTTTATCTTGTACTTCATATGAGAAACTCACCTTCTCACCAAATTCTCTTCCACTCCCAAGCGAGTTGATAAAATCCCCTGCATGCTCCGGTGAAACAATTATCAAAATATCTTTTACCCCGGCATCAAGCAGAGTTTGAATTGGGAAATAAATCATCGGTTTATTGTAAAGTGGCAAAAGCTGTTTGCTTGTCACCTTTGTAATCGGCCTAAGCCTGGTTCCCGATCCACCCGCAAGTATCACTCCTTTTATCACAATGTTGTATTAAAGGTAATCCTTATGAAGACTATTATAGTTTCAGATGTTTTTCAATCCTAGTTACTCATTCTCTCTTAAATTCTCCATCCACCTCTCATTCGCCTCATACCAATCAAGTGTTTTTTTCATACCTTCCTCGAAAGTAATGGATGGGCTAAAACCAAGTTCGTTCCGAATTTTTGAAGCATCTATGGCATATCTGCGATCGTGTCCTTTGCGGTCAGTGACGTAAGTTATCAAATCTTCAGAGCCTCCTGTGTATTTCACTATCTCTTTTACAATTTCTAAATTTTGTTTCTCATTATTCCCACCAATGCAATAAGTTTCCCCAAGTTTACCTTTTTCTAGAATCAAATCAATGGCACGACAGTGATCCTCTACATACAACCAATCTCTCACCTGCTTACCATCTCCATAAACAGGGAGCGATTTGCCCTCCTTTGCCAACATAAAGAAAAATGGAATCAATTTCTCAGGATACTGATATGCCCCATAGTTATTTGAGCAGTTGCTTATAGTCATAGGCAGCCCATACGTCCTGAAATACGCCCTGCAAAGCATATCTGCCGAGGCTTTTGACGCGGAATATGGGGAGGAGGGCTCGTATGGAGTTTCCTCGTTAAAATACGTCCCTTGCGTATCACCCAAATCTCCAAAAACTTCGTCAGTCGATACCTGATGAAAACGAATCATACCGGCGCTGTCCGCATCGCCAAAATCTTTACAAGCCATAAGCAGATTATGCGTCCCAACAATATTCGTCTCTATAAAAACCGCCGGCTCTTCGATACTATTATCAACATGCGTCTCCGCAGCGAAATTTACAACCAAATCAAATTTCTCCTGTTTGAATAAATCAAATACAAAATCTTTATCCGCTATATCACCTTTAACAAATCTATATCGCATCCTCCCCTCCAGCTCCTTCAAATTTTCCAAATTCCCACAATATGTCAGTTTATCCAACACTACAAGCTCATCCTCCGGATGAGTGGCATAATAATAATGCACGAAATTCGCACCTATAAACCCGGCCCCACCTGTAATCAATACTTTTCTCATAAATATAAAATTAATCAGCCTCTGAAGCCATCAGTTGCGCTTTACGCGCCTTATTTGGCAAAGTAAGTTTTCACACTTTGCCATGCTCGATTATATATTTTTAACTGCATTTTGCAAGAAAGATTAACCTTCTGAAGAAGGATTCATCATTCTCTCAATCAAATAAGAATTTTCTACTCCAAAGCAATATTTGGAATAAGGCCATGCCTCCAGTTTGTAATTTTGTATCACACTATGAAGCCAGTATGGCAGCATATCGTTGAACTTAATTTCAAGTACGCACATCCCCGGGAATATAGGCTTTGTCGCTTTTGAAAAATCAACATTTGAAACCCTTAGAGCTTCTATATCATAGTCAAAAGTAACTCGTAAATTCATTCCATTACGACTGACCAGTGGTTTACGTTTATATGATACCAGAACTTTAGGCCTCATCGCGTACATCATTTTATCCTGCAAAAACTCATCTATTACCGCGTGATTTTCACTTCTTAACAAATCATAATCTATCTTGCCATGACAAAGCGACGTCGCCGCCTCCAAAGTCATGACCGTTCTATCTTTGATTATAACCGCATCGTATTTCCTTTTAATCTCAACAAATACATTTGTATCTTTCTTTGGATCTTTTGAATAAGTTCTTACCCTCAGTTTTTTACGAAAAAGCTCACCCTCAATCTTCTCATGATAATTCTTGAAATTCGGACTATCCAAATACACTGAATGTACATCATAGAAGTTTTGGCCCGTTTCAATATGTTCATCAAAATCCATATAATTCAGAAGCCCCGGCAAAATTTTGTCAGCAAGATGAATTGGTATATGATACTTAAATTCATACCGCTGGAAATGAAGCTTTGACTCTCCCTTGTGAGGCTTTTCGATCCGTTCTGTGGTGGAATGATGGCTCATTAAATCAAATTAAGTGGCTTAAATCGGCAAATAATACCTAAATTATTAGTATTCTATGTCGTTCTTCGCTGTAAGAAAGTCTACATCTTCTATTCCTATAACCTTGCTCAATTCATCTACAAATTTGTCAGAATCATTATTGTTTTTCAAATTCACATTAAATGTAAAATCAAGTGTATGCCCATCTTTCACAGCATTTACATGGAGTAGAGTTTTTGTCCGGAGGTATTTATCAAATACCGCTTTGAATGCATTATCTTTTCCTTTTTTACTATCAAAATTAAAAGTAAGTATATATCCATACTTTCGAATTGATCCGAAATTTGTGTAATGAAAAATGAATACGATAATCATCATCACAACTGTAGTTATAAGTGCTATTTGATGATTTTCGGTACCAACCCCCATACCAACAACTAAACTCAAAAATATAAAACTTATATCGCGAACATCCTTTACCGGAGTCCTAAATCTAATGATAGAAAATGCCCCGAGCAAAGCGACTGCACTCACTACATTACTACCAATTATCATCATTGCGGCGGTAGTGATTAGTCCTATCAAAACTATAGCACTCACGAATGATTGAGAATAAGACAATCCTTTGTGTGTTGATTTGTATGTAAGTGCCAATGCGAGCATAAGTACAAATGCGAACCCAAAATTGAATAGTATTTCCCCCCCGGAAAGCATTGTTTTTGACCCTGCGAACAAGTCTAAAAATTCCATATGTTTTTTGTTTATAATTTAAATAAATTCTCGTGAATTTTAATACTTTTAAAACCTCATAACAAGACATTTCTATTTGGTGCAGGTTCTAAAATAAAACCGACCACTTGAGATAGAATAAATATGACAAAATATCAACTAACCCAAATGGTCTATGTAACAGATTGATTTTTCAGAACAGAATGGCTTCCCTCCGCCATTACACGAGGCTAAAAGTGTGCACGTGAACACTTTTTGTACGTTATTCCGTACGTTTTTTACTCACGTGAACACTTTTTGTACGCTTTTCCGTACGTTTCTTACTCACGTGAACACTTTTTGTACGCTTTTCCGTACGTTTCTTGCTCACGTGCACACTTTTTGTACGTTATTTCGTACGTTTTTTGCCCACGTGAACACTTTTGAAAGTCAGGAAACAGGTGGAAAAAGACGGTAGACGGAAAGGCTTACAAAGGGGTACTGATGGGGACTGTAAGATGAATTGTGTCTATAGTGGTAAAATGAGGGACTGTGAGATGAATTGTGTCTATAGTGGTGAAATGAGGGACTGTAAGATGAATTATAATAACAAAAAAAAGCCCCTCCCGATTTCTCGGGAGGAGCTTTCTAATTTTAGACTGTAATCACTTTAAGTGATTAGACTAATCTGCGGACTTAATAACCTTGGAAAGTAATGTTAACAATATCGATATCGAAATCGTCAACTTGGTATCCGGTTGTCCAGTCAGCAGTAGAGGTTGTATGAGACTGAGCTGATCTATCAGACCATACGAAATCACAAGTTTCAGTCTCTGAAGCACATATAGTACCTGCTCCAAGAGTAGTTTCTGTGTTTGTAAACACGTCATCGTCATCCTCAGCAGTCAATTCAATTGATAGAGCTTGAGAAGCTGTACCAGTGATCGCTATATCTGTCTTAAGTACATAAGTAACAGAGTCTCCGGCAGGTACTGACTGAACTTGAGTCGCGTCAATAACCACTTCGCCGGAAGCAAGACTAGCGGCACTATTAAGAGCTGAAGACTGACCCTCTACGTAAAGTAGGAAGTTGCTTGTAGAGATACCTGTTGCGGTACCGTCAGATTCAACTGCATTAAATGTAAGCTGTGTCCATTCTATATCTCCCGCATCATCTGCAGAGATAGTGAATTTGTACACAGGTTTACCTGTTTCGTTACTTGATACAGAAGTAGATAACAACTCATCATTGTTGTACGTAACGTAAGGAACTGTTTTACGTGCAATATGAGTTTGTTGGTAAGCATCAGTATCATCGGCGCTATTAGTAAGAATGTCCGTATCTGTAACGTCCAAATCTGTACCGGTAGCTTCAGAAGTTACTTGTAGACGAGCAGCTGTAGTAGTGTCGGTCGTAGCTGAATCGTACAAGAACAAATTCAAAGATGCTCCTGTTTGTGACACATAAGTAATGCTATTGATTTCAGCAAGTACATTTAGGTTGTAGTAAGCATCCTTTGGAAGTCTGTAAGAGAATCCATTGAATGTTACCGTACCATCGTTTGTACCATCATCACTTAGAGAACCAGTGTCGATAACGTCACCTGTAGCCTCATCAACCAGGAAGAATGTTCCAAATCTTTGAGAGTAGTCAGTAGTATTGTCATCGTTATTAAGAACTAACTTCTTAAGAATGACATCATCAAATGTTGGATGGAATTCAAGTTGAGCTACAAGAGCAGCACATGAACCGTCCGTACATTGTCCTGTTGGAACTTGAAGATCAGTGTAATCACTGTCAACACGTGCATCAAATGCGATTGTAAGATTGGCACTGTCATTTACATCAAATGATGCGAATGCCAACAGGTCAGCAGTAGTAGAACCGGAAGCGTAATCTGGGTATACGATAGTTGCTGAGTTATTGTTTACGTCATCAGCTGCGAATCCAGTCAAGAATAGATCAAGATCTGTCGCAACATCCCATGAAGTAGAAATTGAACCTCTAACGTCAAACAATGCGAATCCACCACTTGGAACAACGTAGTTGATACCGTCGAATTGAGCGATACTGCTACTCACCGTTGAAGCGGCTGATCCAAGATCTTTAAGCGCACTAACAACTAGGTTGTCAGTTCCTGATTCGTAGATACCAAGACCGGTAACTAGAGCTCCGTCTACGTTTGTAGAAGCGTATTGCTCAGTAATGTCCATGTCAGTGATTGTAACGTCTCCGGCGTTGTTGTTCTCAGCCTTGAACGTTAGTAGCACTATATCGGTAGAACCTTTAACTATGTCATTGCCGTCATTGGCAGGATTACCCGAAGTGCTGTCGGTAGGGTAACCATCTTGACGAGAAAGAGTAAGAGTAGATGCTTCAACTGTAAATATAGAACCTGTAGCGGAACCATTTATATCTCCAGTCGCTACGTCATCACCGGAAACAATGTATTCAGCTGATAACCATCCTGATGGAGTGTTATCAAGTGAAAGAGAGAATGTTTCAGCGGCAGATGCGTAAGAACTTACGTCAGCTGTTACAGATAATAAGTGAAGACCGGCGTCCAGGTCATAGTTATCACTGAATGTGTAGTAAGCGTTAGCAACTCCACAGACACCGGAAGCGAATGCTACAGTACCTACATCAGCTAGAGTGTTAGCTCCACCTGCTGCAAGACGAGCACCATCCCAAACTTTAACATCATCGATCTTAGCTGCGATTGTTGTAGTAAGAGTTTCTTCAGTAGTACTATCGACGCTAGTACTACTATCGATAGTTGCAGTGGTTCCTGAGCCGCTACATTCGACTGCAGCCGTAGTACCGTTAGCAAGAGTGTCGATATCAGCATCCAGATAAACTCTGGTAGCTTTTACCTTAACGTCTTGTTGAACAGTTACTTGAGCAACTAAGAATGTTACACCATCGATATCATCTGTAATTTCAGTTGCAGATGGACTGGATGTATGACGAGCAAGTGTAAGTGCACCTGCGTCTATTGTATAAGTTCGAAGTACTCCTGTTGTTGGGCTAGTTCTAGCTACATCAACAGCGTAGTTGTAAGCGGTAGTTGCAACGAAAACCGTAAAGTCATTATCTTCACTTAATTGAAGATAAATAGTGTCAGCGTCGTCACCACCTACGATATCAGCTTTCACTTGGAATTTCTCGTTGTCTCCATCCCCTAGAAGGTAACCTCCATCAAGGAATGTGAATCTCAAATGATCGTCAATAGGAGAAAGTGTGTCAGAAACCTTTTCACCAAGGTAGTAAATTGCTGCGTTCGCAATATTGTCGAAGTTAGCGGAACCATTGATTTCAAGGTCGATAGTAGAAAGAACGAAATCTTCGTTACTTGAACTGTTGTTGTCAATTTGGAATTCACCGATAATAACTTGAGTATCTCCTACGTCAACAGTTGTAGCTGATCCTTGACGTTGGAATCCAACCGTACCAACAGTGTATGAAGAAGTAGTCATGTAATTACCGTAGAGTCCGAAGCTTCCGGAAACAGAAGCTGCGTTTGTATCAACATCAGCTGCTGTACGTGTACCAAGTCTGTTAGTTCTGTTAGCTCCAACTGAAGTTCCCATAGATGCCTTAACATCTACAAGTACAGTTTGTCCCTCAGGGATGCTGATGTAATCTCTTCCAAGATTTACAACCGCATTACCATCAGAGTTTAGAGATCTTTCAGAACCAAGCTTGAATCCGTCTACAGAAAGCCATACTTCAGAGAAGTCGCTAGTAGAACCCAGACCGTCTCTCCATAGAGTAACACCGTTTACAGTTACGTCGTCTCCAAGTGCAGTAAATGCAAGAGTTGCGAATGTAACGGAAGCAGCGTCAGCAGGAATAATATTTGCTGCCGGAGTAGATGGAGCTACCGAAACCATAACGGTTCCGCTTGATGGTGGTACAACTACCACTTCATCATCTTCCTCATCATCATCGTCTACAACTTCGTCACCCGGCTCATAAGTAGCCGCGCGGTTAAGCATAGTAACGAACTCAGCACGGTTTACCAGATCACCGGGTCGTCCTTGTGTAAGGATACCGTAGTGACAAGCGGAGTCCATGTATGGACCGTACCATGCACTGTAGTCTACATCGGAGAATGTAGTTGCACATTCAGCCATTTCAAATCCGTATGCAAGCATAAGAACTTTAGCGACTGCTGCACGAGTTGTGTAGTCACCGGGACCATAGTAACCAGTAGCCATACCGTCCGCATCTGTATAACCAGAGAACAGACCGTTAGCGACACCAGTTTCTACGTCGTCGTAGTACCACTCACTCTCAGAAACGTCCAAGAAAGATGGACCTCCTGTTGTGTCCATAGCAACACCTAGACCTTCAACGACCATTTTGGCCATCTCAGCTCTGTTCATGTTGTCCGAAGGACGGAAATAGTCCGCATCATCAACGATGCCTTCTGCCACTGCCCAAGTATGTGCTTCAAAAAAGTAAGCGCTACCCGGAACATCTATCGCCGCGTTTACAATAGTGTTCAGTCCCGTGATCGTGAAGATCAAGGCGAAAACACTAACGCTAGCAATAAGTTTGCGTAGTGAACCCATAAAATTTGGGTTAAGAAATAATTTAGGAATAAAGGAATATAAAAAATGTATATATAATAATAAGGTATAGGGCTCTTATTCGTCTGCCAAGTTGTAAAAGATCTGAGAAATGCTTTATTAAGCGTTCGAAAATTTCATTATTCAGCCGTACCGGATAAGGTATTTACCCATTTGGCGCAATGCAAGCTTACGCGCATCGCGTGTTCAGCTTTATAAAACGGTATATCATCAAAAGTGTTACAACTTTTTTTCGACTTTTTGTTTTACTTTAGCTATTTCTACTCAATTTATAGAGATACCTCAAGAAGGTTATATAAGTTTTATATCGAAATCAAGCCCTTTTCCGATTAATCAGATTATGTCTAGGCCACTTTTTTTTGACAAATCAAATTTTACACTTTTTTTTATGTATAATCGAATTGCGGAAAAGGGCTTGAAATAAAGACAATGTACTAGGCGATTAGCTACGAATTTTACTAGTCGATTAATCAATTTTTAAAAATGTATACCCGAAGTATCGTTGGTTGAAAAATCGATGTTTTTACGCGGAAAATTCGAGTAATCAAATCGTATAATTCGGCTTATACAAATAAAAATACCACCTATACGTTTTTACCAAATTTTGATTACACGTCGAACGTCTTGATTAATCACTCGCAAAAACGAGTAATCAACACTGATTTTGTGCGAATTTCCCGAGTAGTCAAAGCGCACAAGTCCGCTACTACAAAGGTATTTTCGCCTCATCATGCGTTTAACTTGACGTTCTGATCATTTTTCAGCTTAAATATACTTGTGTTTTAAGCCACCATCTCTTACAATTTTTTGGCTTTAAAACACTTTATTATCTAATTCATACTAACTACTTGCAAGACTATTACAAAATATTAGGAGTCGATAAGAGTTCATCTGATGATGAAATAAAAAAAGCCTACCGTAAGCTCGCACAAAAGAATCATCCGGATAAAAATCCCGGAGATAAGGCTTCCGAAACTAAGTTTAAAGAGGCGACCGAAGCTTATGAGACACTCTCTGACAAACAAAAACGCCAACAATATGATATGTTCGGAAGTTCCTCCGGGAATAGTGGTGGTGGAGGTGGATTTAGCGGGACCAGAGGTAATGGTGCGAATTTCAGCCAGGGATTTGATTTTTCAGATCTCGGAGGCTTCGCTGACGTCTTTGAATCGTTTTTCGGTGGCAATACGGGTGGAAGGTCGGCTCGAGGTGGAAACGCCCCTATGAGAGGTGGTGACATAGAAGCATTGGTGAACCTTGATTTTATGGAAGCTGTCAACGGAACATCTAGAGATGTGGAGATTGAAAAACCGGTAGTGTGCGAAACGTGTAAAGGTAAAAGAGTGGCGAATGGTTCAAAGATGCAACAGTGTTCGCAATGCCACGGATCAGGCCAAGTGCGAAAAATGCAACGTACTATGCTTGGTAACATAAGCACGGTCGCTGCCTGCGATGCCTGTCATGGCGCGGGAGAGATCCCTGAAAAGGTTTGCCAAACGTGCAATGGAGCAAGTCGAGTCAAGAAAACTGAAAAATTATCAATAAAAATTCCTGCCGGAGTTGATAATGGCTCAACCGTTCGTGTATCCGAAAAAGGTGAAGGTGGCATCAATGGAGGTCCTAGCGGGGAATTATTTATACATATCCGCATTAAAGAAGATTCTCATTTTAAAAGAAATGGAAGTGATGTACATACGGCTGAAGGGGTCAGCTTACTTCAAGCGGTTCTCGGAGATAAAATCAATGTAAAAACAATATATGGTAATGTTAAATTAAATATTCCAACCGGTACTCAAAGCGGACAAATATTCAAATTAAGTGAATATGGATTCACGAAACCAGCCACAACGAGGAGAGGCGATCAATACATAGAAGTAGAAGTCGAAATTCCAAAAAAACTTTCTAAAAAAGAAAAAGAACTCTACGAAGAGCTCGCAAAAGAAAGTGGCATGGACCTAAAAGGCAAAAAAGGGTTTTTCAACTAATCTCAAATGCTGAGTTAATATTAGAGCTTCACCGTTTTTCAAATAGCGAGGTCTGCTTTTTGGGCGCGGTTTTGTCACCTGCCCTCTGCCCTTCGCCCCAAACGGAAAAAACAGTTTAATTAACAACAAAAAACTATATACTAAAAACAATTAAAGTAAGCAAATGGAAGAGGCAATAAAACAAATCAACGAACTTAGAAGGTTGCCTTCAGAAACCGAATGGGTAGAATTCAAGTCTAATCATCAACCTCCAGGAAAAATAGGTGAGTATATTTCTGCACTTGCAAATTCAGCTTGCTTACACCAAAGAAGTGAAGCGTATTTAGTATTTGGAATAGAAAATAAAACACACAAAGTTATTGGAACGAAATATGAACCGAGAACAACAAAGGGTAAGGGAGCTGAAGACCTTGAACCATGGCTACACAGAAACCTAAAGCCCAAAATTGATTTCAAAATTCAAGAAATTGAACATCCAGATGGGAGAGTAGTGATATTTTTCATCCAACCAGCATTTGCCGGTCCTGTGAAATTCAATAATAAAGCATGGATACGAATAAGTAGTAGTACAAAGGCACTAGATGAATTCCCAGAAAAAGAAGCTATTATATGGGAGCGACGAACTCCATTTGAAGACAAATTAGCAAAAGAGAATGTTTCCGAATCAGATGCTATCGAACTACTAGAATTTGACCAATATTTTCGGTTAACTGGGGAAACTAGGCCAAAAAATCAAACTGGGATTATTGAAAAGTTACTTCAAGAAGAGTTCCTTGCGAAAAAGAAGGGCAAGCTTAACATTACGAACCTAGGTGGCATCCTACTGGCTCGAAATCTTGAAAATTTCCCGAAATTAAGAAGTAAGGCGGTACGTATTATAAGCTACAAAGGAACAAATAAACTTCACGCAATAAAAGATGAAACATTTAATAGAGGATACGCCGTAGGATTCGGAGATATTATTTCCTACATACAAAGCCAAATCCCCGAACCAGAAAAAATTGAAGGAGGACTACGTAGCAGTAAAGTTTCATATCCACCAAATGCAATCCGTGAATTCGTTGCAAACGCATTGGTACATCAAGATTTTTTGGTAACCGGTTCTACTCCCTTAGTTGAAATATTCGAAAATAGAATTGAAATATCAAATCCAGGAAAGGCTTTAATACCAACGGACCGTTTTATAGATCATCCACCAAAATCAAGAAATGAGAAACTAAGTGATATGCTACGTAGAATGAAAATATGTGAAAAACGTGGGAGTGGTGTCGATAGAGCTATGTTTGCAATAGAACTATCTCAATTGCCACCGCCAAACATTGAAGATCAAAAAAATGATGGACTTAGAGTAACTATTTACTCTCAAAAAGAACTATCAAAATTAACAAAAGAAGAACAATGCAGAGCATGCTATTTTCACAGCTGTATACAGCATGTAATTAACCAAGAATCTTTAACAAACGCATCACTTTGTAAAAGACTTGGAATAGAAGATAAAAATAAGGCTATAGCGTCTAGAATCATCAAACGAACTATTGAAAAAGGATGGATTAAAGTATTTGATCCAGATAACAAATCAAATAGATACAAAAAATACATCCCATATTGGGGATAGTTCATTTGATTACTAATTGATCAATAGTTGATATTTCGATAAAAAACGGCTTATTTAAGGTTAAATCTTATTTGACGGCCATTTGATTGATAGGTGTTTTGGGTGGCGTTCATTCACTTCCGGCAAAAGCCCGAGAAATTTCCTGCGCCAGAGGAGTCGCCTTAAGTACCGTATTTTTGGCAAAGGGTGAGCAGTTTTACTCTTAAGAGTAACATTTGAAGGTAAATCATATATTATAAATAATAAAAACATATTTTGACTCTAGACTTAAAAAATTTAACAATTGGCAGTATACACTCCGGATACAAAAGTGGTGAAGCTCCCCGTTAATAAGTTTGCACTTCCGCTTAGTTTGTAATACCATAACACAAGATGTAAAACACAAATAAAATAGCATGGAATTAGTATTATCTTGGGACTTATTTATAACAATTTTCTTCGCCATAATCGTGGCTTACAGTTTTATAGTTGGCAAAAATCAAACTATCAAAGTTGTGCTATGCGCATACCTGGCGATTCTTTTTTCAGATGGTATTGGGAACTTAGTAGAATCTCATTTAAGTGGTAAAAGTCCACTTTTGGATATATTGATTCGATATGCCGGAGAGGATATTTTTGTGATCGGAAAAGTGCTTTTATTCGTTTTTACGATTGTATTTCTTACCGTAAGAGGAGGTTTTTCTATAGATATGCCTGAAGAAAGAGGCTTTGTTAAATTGGTCACTACTTTCTTATTTGGAGTTATGAGCGCCGGATTGATAGTTAGCACGATTTTGATGTTCGTTTCCGGATACTCTTTGATAGTTGGAGGGCCTGTCGTCGATGCCTCTACCATAGCGGAAATCCGTAACCAATCACAACTTGTTGGGCTTATGGTAGACCATTATAACTGGTGGTTCTCCCTCCCCGCATTAACATTCTTTATATTTAGCTTGATTCGAGGTACCGCGGACGAGATTTAATACCCATCTGAATTAAGCTTGCATTTCGAATGAATATGCATAAAATGTCAAAGCGTTTTATCGTCGCCTTAGCGTGGCTTACTACATTCGTGGGTTGATAGCTCAGTCGGTAGAGCAACGGCCTTTTAAGCCGCTGGTCCCGGGTTCGAATCCCGGTCAACCCACCATTTTGTCACTTGCTTAATACAAAAATAAAATGGAAATACTACTTTGGTTCGGAGGACTGTTTCTAAGCCTTGGGGTACTCGTAAAATCCTCAGATGCTTTTACTGAATATGCGGAAAGGCTTGGTAAGAACATCGGGCTAAGTCCATTTATTATCGGTGCGACAATAGTAAGTGTTGGGACTTCTATGCCGGAAATGATCACATCCTTGATCGCCTCCCTTAGTGGAGAGCCCGAGCTCGCGGCGTTTGCTATAGACAATATTATCGGTTCAAATATTGCGAATGCATTACTGGTCATTGGACTATCTGCAATAATTGTAAAAGGCCTTAATATATCAAAAGTGCTGATAGATGTAGACCTCCCCTTTTTATTTATAGCGAGCTCGTTATTTATTCTACTTATTATGGATGGGGATTTCACATGGAAAGATGGGATTATCTCAAGTGCACTTGCAATAATATTCTTATTGTACACACTCGGTGAAGAGGAGCGAATCGCTAAAGAGATAGACCCTGAGCCGCGCATGTTGCGAATCTTTCACTTCCATAGGAAGGAGTCAACCGGACTACTAATAACTCTTATCGTTCTTTCCGCAGGATTTATATTTGTAGGAGGTAAAGGTACCGTGGACGCAGTGTTGAGAATCTCAGAATTACTACATTGGGATTCAAGCTTGTTAACATTAATTATCGTTGCGCTCGGAACATCGTTACCTGAGATAGTTGTGTCTGTCGTAGCGGCCTTAAAAGGCAATCATGCTATCGCAATTGGAAATGCGTTCGGATCAAATATTTTCAATGTTTTGCTTGTCAGCTCTGTACCTAGCTTCTTCACCACACTTACAGTATCTGATTTAAGTTTAAGAATCGGTATACCTTTTTTCATCGTCGCATCACTAGCTTGCATGTTCACAACTCTCGATAACAAGGTTAGGTTCTGGGAGGGCTGGGGGCTACTCGTGCTATACGGAGCCTTCGTGGCCGCTGCTATCGGGTTAATTTAATATCAAGTTACTTATCTACGCAAAAATTCCCCTTGATTAATCAAGACGTGTTATCTATAAATAGACCCTGAACGTTCGATTAGTCAGGCTGATTAATCGAACCCCATAAATAAAAACACATATGGTCGCTCAGATACTCACTATCCAAGAAGCTTCAAAATTGAGTCAAAAATCAACTCAAACTATTCGTCGACTTATCAAGACGAATAAAATTAAATGTAAAAGGAAGCGTACTCCACAAGGATTTAATTATGAAATTAATAAGGATAGCTTGATAAAATGCTTCGGGCTTACTATCGAAGAAGTGAAAGAAACTAACAAAAAAACTTCAAAAGATAATGATATTTTTGAGCTTGGCATAGAACCTGACGTCGTCCGATCAAAACGTCAAAAAAAATCCATACTTGAAGATATGGCGATCCCTGTAGAAGCTGCTGAGGCTGTGTTTGAGGGCATAAGTATAGAAGAAACCTTGGAAGCTGAAAGCAATTCTTCTGAAGAAGTTGAGGGAGAAGTTACAAACAACAATTCAAACAGAGCCTCAAAAGAAGCTTTGCAATTTACCGCTATATTGCAACAAATGATGAATCAACACCAAGAGGATAAAGATCGTCTTTTTGCCTTGGTTGAACAATTCCAAAAAAGAACTCTAATCTTGGAGGAGCGGATTAAACGCCTAGAAGCTCCGAAAAGACCTTGGTGGAAGAAAATATGGTAGAAGATTTAGGCTTCGCGAAAAAGAGCTGGTTTTTTTAGTGATTTTCCATTGCGAATTATTCCGGAGTTGCTATTTTATAGGCTGACCACCTGACAGTATCCGTTTAATCCTCTCAAAATGGGCATTTTACAAACTATCAAGGAGAAATTTCAAGAAAGAGAAAAGATAAGCTCTGTGAAAAGAGAGCTTAATTTGAGTATAAATGCAGAGCTGGCTGATATTGGGAAGGTCGGGAACGATTTATCAAATCAAATAACATCTAATTTAAATACGGAAATGAAGTATATTTATTCATTCGCAGAAGGATCAAAAGAAATGAAAGATTTGTTAGGCGGGAAGGGAGCGAATCTAGCTGAAATGAAACGCCTCAATCTACCTGTCCCTGACGGATTTACCATAACTACTGAAACGTGTAATTTTTTCCTTGAAAAAGACGCATATCCGGAAGGATTTCACGAGGAAATGGCGGAGATGCTTGCAGAAGTTGAATCAAATATGGGTAAGAAATTCGGTGATAATGAAAATCCATTGCTTGTTTCTGTGCGTTCAGGGGCGAGGATTTCTATGCCGGGAATGATGGATACTGTTCTTAATTTGGGGCTTAATGATGAGACTATTCAAGGTTTGATTAATCAAACCGGAAATCCGAGATTCGCGTATGATTCATATAGAAGGTTCATACAAATGTTTTCAAATGTCGTGCTTGGATTGGAACATTCAAAGTTTGAGCATGCGCTGGAAGCGCTAAAAGAGGAGCGAGGGGTCGGGAGCGACACCGAGCTATCAGCTGAAGATCTAAAAGGGCTCGTCGTTTTTTACAAAGAAATTGTTTTACAAGAGACCGGTGAGCCTTTTCCAACTGAACCGATTAAGCAACTTTCAAAGGCTATCGAAGCTGTTTTTAATTCATGGAATAGTGGTCGGGCAATCGCATACAGAAAGATTAACTCTATTCCGGATCACATAGGGACGGCTGTAAATGTTCAATCTATGGTGTACGGAAACAAAGGAGACACATCCGGTACCGGAGTTGCTTTTACAAGAAACCCATCTACCGGAGAAAAGAAATTTTATGGTGAATTTTTGATGAATGCACAAGGTGAAGATGTAGTTGCCGGTATTAGAACTCCACAAAAAATTGAGCAATTAAAAGAGGTGATGCCTGAAGTTTATGCTGAGCTAATAGATATAAAAGATCGTTTAGAACAACATTATCACGACATGCAAGATATCGAGTTTACTATCGAAGAAGGAAAATTGTATTTTTTGCAAACCAGAACCGGTAAGAGGACTGCACAGGCGGCTCTAAGAATCGCTGTTGACATGGTAAATGAAGGTTTGATCTCAAAAGAAGATGCCGTGATGAGGCAGGATCCAAATATGATAAATACATTACTACATCCGTCTATTGATAAATCAGTCTCATTTGAAGTCATAGCAAAAGGGCTTCCTGCTTCACCGGGGGCCGCCTGCGGAGTTGTTGTTTTTGACTCTGAAGATGCTGTTGAAAAAACAGAGAATCAAGATTTGAAAGTGATTTTAGTTCGAAGAGAAACAAGCCCTGAAGATATCCAAGGTATGCATGCCGCGCAAGGTGTTTTGACTTCTACAGGTGGTATGACTTCACATGCAGCTGTTGTTTGTAGAGGTATGGGGAAGCCATGCGTCGCCGGGTGCGCCGAAATCAAAGTAATGGAAAATGACAAAAAAATAGTTATCGGTGACCTTATCATAAATGAAGGTGATACTATAACTTTGGATGGTTCTACAGGTGAAGTAATTCTCGGTGCGGTACCGATGGAAAAACCTACACTTGATGGGTCGTTCAAGACTGTCATGGACTATGCAAAAGAATTTAAAACCATGCAGGTTCGCACAAATGCTGACACAGGGCCTGATTGCAAAATCGCTCTAGGTTACGGCGCAGAAGGCGTTGGGTTATGTAGAACTGAGCACATGTTCTTCGAGGATGATCGCATAATGAGTGTCCGAAAAATGATTCTTGCAAATACAGACGCAGAGAGGGAGATTGCTTTAAAAGAGCTCCTGCCTATGCAAAAACAAGACTTTATAGATATTTTCAAAGTGATGGACGGACTACCTGTAACTGTACGCCTACTCGACCCACCACTACATGAATTTTTACCAAGTACGGAAGAAAAAATCGCTGAAGTTGCAGCCAGTATGACAATTGCAAAAGAAGAATTACGGAATCTAATCACACAACTTCACGAAGTAAATCCTATGCTTGGACATCGTGGATGTAGGCTTGGAATCACGTTTCCCGCTATCTACCAAATGCAAGTGCTTGCAATTATTGGGGCGGCTATAGAATGTCATGAAGAAGGCGTCGAAGTTCACCCTGAGATCGAAGTACCGCTTATCGGTAGCGTAACTGAACTTATAGAAGTTAAAGCGTCAATCAATGCTGTAATCAAAGATTTGGCACCGATGATTAAATTCAAATACAAAATTGGAACTATGGTAGAAGTACCTCGAGCATGTTTAACCGCAGATGAAATTGCGGCGGAAGCTGACTTCCTTTCATTTGGAACCAATGACTTAACCCAAACTACATTCGGACTTAGCCGTGATGATGCCGGTAAATTTTTGAACCATTACCTCGACAAAAAAATCTTCGAGGCCGACCCAACTTCAACTATCGATATCAAGGGAGTTGGTAAATTGATGAAAATGACCGTTTTAGAGGGTCGTAAATCAAACCCTAGTATCGAGATAGGTATTTGTGGCGAACACGGCGGAGAACCTAAATCTGTAGCGTTTTGCCATGAGCTGGGACTCGACTATGTAAGCTGCTCTCCATATCGCGTGCCAGTCGCAATCCTTTCAGCCGCTCAAGCCGCTATAAGATCTAGAGAATAATATTTCGCGAACACCCACTTTGACCTTCACAATACAAACCTCACAATCTTCCCCAAACCCATCGATTCAACACTGATTCTCAAGCTCGCCTTTTCTCCAAATATTTTTCATCCAGCACATGAGTAAGTTCATGATGCTCTTTGCAAAGTTGCATAAGATATCTCGGATCATGACTCTGGCGAAGGCCAAATCGTATCGTATGATGCATATTTTTCGCGTCTCGCATGCATCCCGAAACTTCACATTTTGTACCAGCTCGCTCGCTGATAACTCGCTTCACTTTCGCAGGAATATTTCTCCCGACTTCTTTCCCATCAGTTCTCTTCGCCTGTTCATCCATTACTACCTCATTAGCTATCATATTCTCTCTCTCCTTAGCCTTTTCACGTCGCTCATCCAGCATCTTTTCCAAAATCTCGTTCACATCAAAACCTTTCGCGTTAAGTTCGTTAAGTTTTTGGACAACATTTTCACTCAGTTGAAAATCAAGCCTCGAAACATCCTTCGAATTTATTTTATCATCGATTATTTCAGTCTGATTTTTAAAATCCAAATTGGCTTGTCCCTGCGGCTTATCGAGGGTAAAAGTGTGCCCGGGCACACTTTTCAAATCGATATTCAAACAACTCTTCTCAAAGTTTCCACTCAATGACTTGTCTTCAATCGCGAGGCGTCGCTCGTCTTTTATCAAAGTTTCGATAGCTCCTTTTGACAAATTCTTCACCGCATATACCAAAATTTCCTCATTGTCGGTTTCAGCAATTGAAACTATACGAGCTATTTTGTGCATACTGATTTCTCCTCTGATAAATGAAGTGCGAAGCTCAGAGAGATTTTCATCTTCAAGCTTCCTGTCTATTTGAATTGCACGTTGTACTTGGAGTTTGCTCAGCCCTGCGAGCTTCGCCCCGAACTCAACTACTGTCTCAAATCCTTTTTT
>JAUYJN010000022.1 GCA_030700255.1 Candidatus Peregrinibacteria bacterium
ATGCGACTCGTGGTTTTGTCATCAACAAAGCATCTATCATTGCCCATGAAAGAATAATAACTATAGAGAGTGGTAAAATTGCTGAAATCAAAAACTTTCGTGTCCGCATACGAGAGAGGGTTATATGCTTAACATTGCCACCATGTTGAAACTTTCTTATCAAGAATACAACATGTTTTTTTATGCAATTTCATTTGCAGGTTACCTAAGCCGAAAAAACGACCAAAATCTGTTGTCACAACTGTGACAACAAACCGAAAAGCACCTACATGAGGCCATAACTGCCGAATATCGCAAGACCTATTGCGTCTGATTTAGCTCTGTACTTGTCTCATAGTGAAACACCTTATTTCTGTATGGCCATTTCACTCTCACAATTGCATATGATGTATTGGGCCTGGTTGTTAATTTAGCATTGAATTTACTTTTGAGAGTTTCTCTTCCGCTTCTTCCCGTTTCTCTTTTTCTTTTTCAATTACTTCTGCAGGTGCTTTGTCGGTGAAGCCGGCGTTTGAAAGTTTGCTCGTGAGTGATGTGATGTATTTTTCGAGTTCGGCTTTTGCTTTTATGAGACGTGCCTTTTCTTGTTCCGGATCAATCATATCTGCGAATGGGAGGTCGATATTTGTGCCATGTAGAATTGAGGAAACCGCATTTTCTATATTTTGTGATTCATCGAGGATTTCAAGTTCTTTTAAGTTTGCCATCATGGTTATGACTCCTGATTTTTCACGTAAGATTTCCATGTGGTGTCCACCGGAAATTATCACTTTGATTTTACGTACAGGATCGACTTTGTTTTCTGTGCGGAGTCGACGGATTTCCTTGATTATATCTATGGCGATTTCGGTATGTTGTTTTTCATCCATGAAATCAAAATCTGAGTTCGGAGTTGGCCAATCTGAGATGATTAGCATCGTTTCGGCCGGCTTGTAGCCTGATTCTTTGAGATGTGTCCAGAGTGCTTCTGTGACATATGGAGTAAATGGATGCAGTAGTTTGAGTACGGTTGTAAGTACATGCATCAATACGGCTTCGTTTTTTGTAATTTTTGACATTTCTATGTACCAGTCACAGCATAGGCCCCATAGGAATTCATAGATTTTATTTCCTGCATTTGAAAACTGATAATTCTCTATTTCCTGCGTCGCTTGCCTGATAATTTCATTTGTTTCGGCGAGGATCCATTTGTCTGCGGTTGAAAGTTTATCTGTGTCGATTGTTGAATTTATATTTTCAACATTCATAAGTACAAATCTTGCAGAATTCCAGATCTTATTTACAAAATTTCGGTATCCGGCGATTTTTTCTTCGTAAAGGTTCATGTCGTTACCAGGAGTACCTCCGATTATTAGGCTGAGCCTGATTGCATCTGTTCCGTATTTTTCGATAACTTCAAGCGGGTCGATACATGTTTCAGGTCGAGATTTACTCATTTTTTTACCATCGCGGTCGCGGATCATTCCGTGCAGGTATACATTTTCAAATGGTATGCACTTTTCTTCAGGTATTCCATCGTGTCGAAGAGCATAAGTACTCATAAGTATCATACGAGCAACCCAGAAAAACAAAATATCATATCCGGTTTCAAGTACAGATGTTGGATGGAAATATTCTAAATCTTCGGTTTTTCCCGGCCAACCAAGTGTTGAAAAAGTCCAAAGTGCCGCAGAAAACCAAGTATCCAGTGTGTCCGGGTCTTGAACGGAGAATTCCGTATCTGAGTTCTCCGTTGGTTGTGTAAGGCTGAAAGTCCCTTCATCTTCTACTTTTATAACGTCAAGCAGGTAGCTCGATTGGTTTGGGTGGGCCATGTATGCGTCATATTGCTCTTTTGTGAGCTCGTACCACATTGGGATTCTGTGTCCCCACCAAATTTGGCGTGAGATACACCAATCTCTGAGGTTATCTATCCAGTGAAAGTAGGTTTTTTCAAATCTGTCAGGGATGATATTTATCATTTTTGACTTTACCGTGTCTTGCATAACTTCTTTTAGGGAGAGTTTTTGGCCTTTCCAGTCTATGGCTTTTTTGTTTACATCTATAAACCATTGGCGCATCACTTGCGGTTCTATAACTCCTTTGCCTCGGTAATTTACTGCGAGTTCGTGTTCATATTCATTATCTATCCTTACAAGTAGTCCTTTTTTGTCTAATTTCTCCACTACCGCCTCACGACATTCATAAATATCCATGCCTACGAAATCTCCGCAAAGATCATTCATCTTCCCGTCGAACCCTATGATCTGTAAAACTTCTATTCCTTCGTGCTTTTGAGATAGTTCGAAATCGATTAAGCTGTGTGCCGGAGTTATTGTCATAGCACCTGTCCCAAATTCAGGGTCTACACACTCATCGGCGATTACGCGACATTTCACAAGTCCATTTATCCATTCTATTTCGAATTCTTGGCCTATGTATTGTTGATATCTTTTATCGTCCGGGTGAACTACCACTATTTTGTCTGCAAATTTTGTTTCCGGACGTGCTGTTCCGATGGTAAAAGGTCCGTATTTGAAATAGTAGAACTTAGATTTTTCATTTACCCTCTCTATTTCATCATCTGCAACGGTCGTCTGCATGTTCGGGTCCCAGTTAACAGATCGGTAACCTCTATATATGAGACCATCTTCTTTCATGTATTTGAAAACCGTATAAACTGCATCTGCAAGTTCCGGATCCATAGTGTATTTCTCCCTACTCCAATCACAACTTGAACCCATTTTACGAGTTTGATTTTTGATATTATCTTTTGAGATATCGACGAATTTTTGAATTTCTTCGAGGAGTTTTTCTCTCCCAAGTTCTGTACGTGGATTTTGAATTCCTTCATCTTGTAATTTTCGTTCAACTACACTTTGGGTTGCTATCGCGGCATGGTCTGTACCAGGGAGCCAAAGAGTTGGATCTCCTTTCATACGGTGAAACCGCACCATAATATCTTGTAGTGCGAGCATAGTCGCATGACCGAGGTGTAATTGGCCGGTTGCATTTGGAGGTGGCATTGAGATTACAAATGGTTTTTTAGCTGGATCGATTTTTGGTGTAAATGCCCATGAGTCCTCCCATTGTTTGTATATGCTATCTTCAAATTTTTTTGCGTCATAACTTTTTTCAAGCTCCATTTTGTTGGTACAAATTAAATAAATCGGGTATAATGTAACTGTGAAATGCTGTGATGGCAAGTTGAAGCTAATCAAAAAATTAGCATTATAAATATACGGTTGACCTATTCTTTCTATCAACTATAATCGCCTACCGTAGGCTGAATATAATTTATATTACTATGTCACTTGGTCCAAAACATAAAGAATCATTCGGACCCAAAGAGACCGATGAGAATCGCAAAGAATCTGTTGACAAGAAGTCGGAGTCTGCGGCCGCTGCGGCTCCGAGTGGAACTCTCAGAGAGGCTTTTGGTGTTTTAAATGAATCAGGGGATTCTGCCGATGACGGAGCGGAGAGCATGGGTAATGTTTCTGAAAGCTCGTCTGAAGGCAAGGAGCGTAAAGGAGATGGTATATTTTCATCTGGTGCAAAAGGAGATGATGACGATGACGCCCAAAAGATAATCCAGCGTATAATTGATTCAAAGCCAACGAAGAAACAAATGCTTAATGATATTCATAAGCATTTTAAAAAAGAACAAAAGGTTCTGCATAAAAAAATGGTTAAATATGCCAAGCAAGGAGATTGGTATGAGTATACCGGAGCTATGGCGAAGCTTCGCCAAATCCGAGATATGTTCTCGAATTTGGCTCACGCTACTTATGATGCATTGAAAAACGCTTGGCTTAAGGTGGTGCACGGTATAGTCTGAGTTGAGTGTCATTTATATAATTATATGGATCAAACAACGGATTTAATTTCAGAGATATTGAGTCTCAAAAAACAGAAAAATGCTGTAATTCTTGCTCATAATTATCAAAAGAAAGATATTTTCGCAGTAGCTGATTTTATCGGGGATTCTTTGAAATTGTCTCAGGAGGCGGCGAAGACTGATGCAGATATAATAGTTTTTTGTGGAGTGCATTTTATGGCTGAGAGCGCGAAGATTCTGAATCCAAGCAAGAAGGTGTTGCTACCTGCTATCGATGCAGGTTGTGCTATGTCTGATATGATCGATGTCGAAGCTTTGAAAGTTCGTAAAAAAGAGCTCTTGCAAAAGTATCCGGATTTGAAAGTTGTATGTTATGTAAATACTACTGCCGCTGTGAAAGCAGAATCAGATATTTGTTGTACTTCTACCAATGCTGTGAAAGTTACGGAATCTCTTGATACTGATAATATCCTTTTTGTGCCTGATAAAAATTTAGCAAAATATGTGGCAGCGAGGCTTCCAGAGAAAAATATAATTCCATGGGAAGGTTTTTGTCCTATACATCATAAAATTACTGCAGATTATATTTTGAAGGCAAAGGCTACTCATCCAAATGCGGCCGTGATAGCGCACCCAGAATGTCGTCCAGAGGTTCTGAAACTCGCTGATTTTGTTTGTAGTACAGGTGGTATGGTTAAAGAAGCTGTTACAAACTCAAACTTCGACGAATTCATTATAATTACTGAATGCGGTATGACAGGTCGGTTAATGCGAGAGGCTCCAGGTAAAAAATTCTTTTCTGTTTGTAATATGTGTCCAGATATGAAAAGAACTAATTTGGAACTTATAAAGGATGCACTTATAAATGAGCAATTTGAAATTACAGTTCCGGAAGATATAAGGTTGAAAGCGCTTAAGACGCTTGAGAGAATGCTTGAGGTGAGCTAATCCCAAATTTATGAGAATCGAAGATCATTATGCAACTATGCAGAAACTCTATAATAAAACGGCGTTTTTTAACGTTGGTTCTATGGTTTACTTCGAATTTTTGACTTCATATATTGATTCATGTTTGAAGGCGGATCTTGCTGATAATGGAGATGTTACCACCACGCTGCTTCATGAGCAGTTCCCAGCGAAGGTGACTGCACAAATTATTGCAAAACAAGACGGGGTTTTTAGTGGTGAGGAAGAGCTCGAATATATTGCAAAAAAAGCTGGGCTGAATCTTAAAATGGAACTTATTACTATGGAACATGCTTCAGGAAGCACGAATTCTTCCGGAGCTCGGTTCAGGTCAGGGGATGTGATTTGTACACTCAAAGGTTCTGCATATTCTATTTTGTCGGTTGAAAGAACTCTTTTGAATCTACTCCAAAGAATGTGTGGTATTGCAACGGCTGCTTCAAGATTTGAGACTAAATACACAAAGGTGGCTGTAACACGTAAGACTCCCCTGCCCTTTGTGGATAAACGTGCTGCGATCGATGGAGGAGCTTTACCTCATCGTGTGAATCTATCTGATGCAATTATGATAAAGGACACTCATTTGGATCAATTTGGACGAGATTTTAATGTTGTTGAAGAGAAACTCAAGAATGCTTACCTGAGAGGTATTTCTTTTGTGGAAATTGAAGTTGAAACACAAGATGAGGCTTTGAAAGTTGCTGAAATGGCTAAGAAGCTGGATTTAAAAGTCCCAATGGTAGTTATGTTGGATAACTTTATCCCTGAAAACGTGAAAAACGTCGTAAAAGCTCTTGAGACGGATGACTTATGGAGATATGTTCTCGTAGAAGTTTCCGGCGGAATAACCTCTGAGAATTACAAAGAATACGATATAGCCGGTGTTTCAGTTATGTCTATCGGTGGAATAACACATTCTGTTCGAGTTTGTGATATTTCTATGAAAATATTTTAGTTCCACCCAAGCACATGCAAATGTATGTGGAATACTTCTTGGCCTCCTTTTTCGTGTACGTTAAATAGAAGCTTGTAGCCCTGAGCACCTTCTTTTAAGGCTATTTCCTTACCGAGTTTGATCATGTGGCCGGCTAGCATCTCTTCTCCTTCATGAAGATCTGAAATTGTTGGAATGTGTTGATGTGGGATTACCAAAAAATGCAGTGGGGCTTTGGGATTTATATCTTTGATGATGAAACATTTCTTATCTTCAAACAATTTGGTAGATGGGATTTCACCGGCATCTATTTTGCAAAAAATACAGTCTGACATTTTTAAATGGTTAAGACATCAACTCAGGGCTTTATTTACTTTCTTTAAGTGAGTAAATAGCTCGCCCTACTCTTACGAAGTCAGGGCATTTTTGAAGATTGAGTGAGATAGTCCCTTTCTTTACTTGTCTTTGTTTTAGAACTCCAAGGATTATGTCTTGTTTGCTCATAGGGCTTTTCTTTGCAAGTAGTCCACGAATTACATCTTCAACAGTTCCTTCTTTGTAACCCCATTCTTTCAGTGCATAAAGACCTCTACCTACGAGAACGAATTGTTCATATCGGATGAGTTCATTATGTACAGCTTGTTCAGTAACACTTTTTTTGTCGAATTCAGCACTTGAGATTTTTTCTGCGATTTCTTTGAAATGTAGTGGTTTACCAATCTGTTTTAGAACGATGAATGCTTTATCTCGAATACTTTTTGGATTAACATTTCTCCATGTCATAAGTCCGTAACCGTCCTCTACTTCTTTCATTCGAACGTCAGTTTCGAGCATTGATTCAATAGTTGTAAGGTCTGCTTCTACACCTTGTGTCCTTAGTGTTTCTTGTAAGTCTACTATGAATTTCTCTTTGCGTACCAGATCACCGGTTCTTTTTAATAATTTTACTGCTGCATTAGCTATGTTTTTAAGAGCCTTAACATCTATATCTTTATTGTACCAAAATCTCTCGTTTGTTTGGCTCTTGTCGCTTTTCTCTAAAGATTGGTTGATATTCAGTGCAAGACGTATTATGTGTTCTTCACCTTCTCCACTTTGCCCTATTACTCCAGCTAAAGTCTCAAAAACCAGATTGTCCTCAAGCATTACACCACCATGACGATCTATGATTTCTTTTGCTACTTCGTTTATCAAATTGAGTTTTGTATTAACAACTGTTCTACGAAGCTTGTTAAGAGCAATTTTCTCTATTTGACGAATACGTTCCCTCGTAACTGAAAAAGATGACCCTATTCGTTCTAGGGTTTCTCTTGGTTGGTTGTCCAGACAGAATCGCTTCACTATAACATGTTTTTCTTTCTCAGTTAAAACCATGAAGATGTCTTCAAGTATTTCTTTGAGATTGATTTGGTCTTGTGGTGTGGTAGTTCCGGTTTTCGTAACGAGATCCATAGAACTTAAATTAGGTTTTGTATTCTGCATTAAGATATTGTTTCCTTGTAAGTATTGTCAAGACAGAAATTTGATTATTCTGCAATTTTGTATTTAAAGGAAATTCGTCATATTGGATGTGACAATACACTCCTTATGGCCATGTGTCAAATTTTTCTTTTATGAAATTTCCCTTGCGATGATAACACATGTTTATTACAATCCTCTCGCCTTTTTTAAAAGGTATTTGATCTTTGAGTGTGCCCAGGTGGTGGAATTGGTAGACACGCTGGTCTTAGGAACCAGTGGCGAAAGTCGTAAGAGTTCGAGTCTCTTCCTGGGCACCATATCTTTTGCAAGCTATACAACCGGTTTGATTGATGATAAACTAGGATTAGTAATTTAATGAGTTATGGCAAAAAAAAATACAAAAAAAATGTCAGATGAGATTGAAGCTGCCGAAAAAGCTTTAAACAAAGCTGCTCGAAAGATTGAGAAGGCCGGTTTACGTGATTATGTAAATTTCCTTTCTTCGCCATGGAGAGTTTTTGGTGTTAATTTCTTGGTTGGGACCGCTAGAGGCCTTGGTCTTATTATTGGAGTATCTATGGTAATCGCTATTGTTGGATATGTTATTACTAAAATCTTGGTTGATTTGCCAATAGTTGGTGAGTTTTTCTCATCATTCTATGAATTTTTAAAGGCAAATGGCTTCCCTGATCCAGGTAGTATGGGTTCTGATGGGGCGTCGTCCACTTCCGGTCTTGATACATCTGTTGTTAAATAATTTTCTATTTGAGAATAGGCCACTAACATCTATAGTAGATTCTGCTTTAGTTTTTTAGTAATGTTATATCTATTATGAGCTTTGTACACCTTCATGCGCATACTCATTATTCCTTTCTGGATGCTCTCGCGAAGCCGAAAGAATATGCTGAGATCTGTGGAAAATACGAGATGCCGGCCTGTGCAATAACAGATCATGGTGGGCTTTATGGTGCGATAGAATTTTATCAAAAGATGGAAGCAAAAAGTATTAAACCTATTATCGGTGTGGATGCCTATATTGCAAGCCATGGTCATACAGATAAAAGCCCTGACAATAAAAGATATCGTATGGTTCTTATAGCTTTGAATGATCAAGGTTATAAAAATTTAATGAGACTCGTTTCTATAAGTCATTTGGATGGCTTTTATTATAAGCCAAGAATGGATGATGAACTTTTGAAGAAGTATTCCGAAGGTATTTTGGCGCTATCCGGTGATATGTGGGGAGAAGTTGGCTCAAAAATTCTTAATAATGATTATATAGGTGCGAAAAATGCTATTGAGAGATATCAATTGATTTTTGGTAAAGAAAATTTTTACCTTGAATTACAACATAGACCGGAAATTTCAAGCTATGGTGTGCTTCGTGAAAATGTAATTAAACTTTCTGAAGAGACCGGAGCTGGAATCGTTGCAACAAATGCTTGTCGTTATGCAACTATGGATGATGCTTACGCTCATGACGCTTTTGTATGCATAGGTTCTCAGAAAACTGTCGATCAGGAGGATCGTATGAAATATGATGGTAATTATTCGATAGCGAGTCCGGAATATATGAAGGAGGCTTTTAAGGATTTACCTGAAGCTATTGAAAATACGTTAAAAATTGCTGAGAGATGTGATGTTAAGATTGTTTTTGGTAAAACTTATCTGCCATCTTTTGATACTCCGAGCGGTAAATCGCCTGATGATTATTTAAAAGAATTATGTGAAACAGGTTTGAAGGCGAAATATGATGAAGATCAATTAAAAGAGGCTTCGGAAAGGTTAACATATGAGCTTTCCGTTTTAAAAGATATGGGTTTTGCAACTTATTTCTTGATAGTAAATGATTTTGTTCAGGAGGCAAAACGACGCAACATTCCGGTTGGGCCCGGTCGTGGATCAGCGGCGGGTTCAATTATTTCTTTCACACTTGGTATTACTACAATAGAGCCTTTACGATATGGCCTTCTGTTTGAAAGATTCTTGAATCCACAGCGTGCCGCGATGCCTGATATTGATATTGATTTCGCGGATAATCGTCGAGATGAAGTTTTGCAGTATGTGATTGATAAATATGGTGATGATCATGTGGCTCAGATTATTACTTTTGGAACTTTGGCACCGAGAGCGGCTGTCCGTGATGCAGGGAGAGTGCTTGGTTATAGTTACGCTGAAGTAGATCAACTTTCAAAAAAAATCCCAGCTCCAATACTCGGAAAGCACAGACCTCTAAAAGAATCTGTGGATAATGATCCTGAATTGTCAAAAGCCTATAAAGAGAATCTTGATAGTAAGAAGATTTTGGATATAGCTCTTAAATTTGAAAATACTGTAAGGCATGTATCTACTCATGCATGTGCGGTTGTGATTTCGGATAGAGAAATAACCAACTACGCCCCTTTGCAACGCGCTATTGGTGGGAAAGAGGGTTCGATTACACAATATGAGATGAATGCGGTTGCCGATATAGGTCTACTTAAAATGGATTTCCTTGGTTTGCGTAATCTTACTATTCTCAAAACTACGGTTGATATTATTAAAAGAACTCGAAAAAAGGATATAGATCTGGATAATTTGCCCGTAGATGATAAGAAAACTTATAAACTTATGGCGGATGGTAAGACCACTGGGATATTCCAGTTTGAGTCTCCCGGTATGAAAAGGTATCTGAAAGAGTTAAAACCAACTGAATTGGATGATCTTATTGCTATGAATTCGCTTTATCGTCCAGGACCGATGGAGTATATACCACAGTTCATCAAAGGTAAGCATGACCCTAAATCAGTTAAATATTTGGATAAATCCCTTGAACCTATTTTGAAAAAAACTCATGGAGTTGCCGTTTATCAGGAGCAAATTATGCAGCTGGCTCAAGAGCTCGCCGGTATGTCTCTTGGAGATGCGTACATTTTGCTAAAAGCCATAGGTAAGAAAAAAGCTTCTATAATGAAGAAAATGCGTAAGCAATTTACAGATGGAGTAGTTGCAAAAGGACATACGGAAAAATTTGCAAATGAGGCTTTTGAAAAAGTTATTGAGCCATTTGCCGGATATGGATTTAATAAATCTCATGCAGCCTGTTATTCATGGATTGCTTATCAGACTGCTTACTTAAAGGCCCACTACCCTGCTGAATTTATGGCGGCGTTACTGAGTTCTGATCCTGATAATACTGAAAAGGTAGTTATTGGTATAAATGAATGCGAAGCTATGGGGATAACCGTGCTCCCACCACATATAAATACATCGCTCGCTCATTTTACCGTAATAGATGAACATACTATCGGTTTTGGACTTACTGCTATCAAGGGGCTTGGTGAGGCGACTGCTCGCGAACTCATCAAAGTTCGCGGAGATATCCCGTTCGAAGGGATTGAAGATTTTGCCAGACGAGTTCCGTATAAATTGTTAAATAAAAAATCATTAGAAGCACTTATATATCCTGGAGCTCTGGATATTTTTGGCGAGCGCAACGCTCTTTCCGCAACGATCGAAGAAGTTGCTAAATTTGCAAGAACTGTGCAAGAGCAAGCTGATAGCGGGCAAACAGATATCTTTGGTCTTATGACGGAAGACGAAGGTTGGGAGCCAACGTTTCATTTGAAGGATACAGAACCGGCTACAGAGTTTGAAAAATTACAATATGAGAAGAAATATCTTGGGCTTTATGTAACTAGACATCCGCTAGATGGATTGAAAAAATATCTTAGTAAAAAAGTTACTTTGGCGGAAAAATTTAATATGAAACTAAAAGGCAAACATTTTAAAATTGGTGGGCTTGTTACAGAAGTTCGTAAAATAATGACTAAAGCCGGAAAATACATGATGTATATACAACTGGAGGATCCAACTGCAAAATTTGAAGTAGTTGTTTTCCCTAATTCATATCCTGAATTGTCAAAATTCATCAGGGAAGATGCGGTAGTTGTGCTCGACGGGAAACTTGAGCATCGTGGAAAATTCCAATTTGTAGCGGAGAATGGTCGAGAGGTAGGTTTGGAAAGGATGATCGAAGCAGCTAAAAAACAAGGTTTTTATGACGAAAAAGATCGTGTTAGGTTTGTAGATGAGATTTTACCGGATGAAAATGAGGTTGTTGATACCGGTAATGAAGATACAGAAGTAGTCGCTGACGTTGATACTATAGCTGCATACGTTATAGAGGTGCCAAAGGGAGCCAAGGTGGACGTTTTGGAATCCTTAAAAGTCCTTCTTAAAGAACATAAGGGGGATATGCCGGTTGAAATCAAATTGCCAATACCAAAATCTCATAAGAAAACAGATGTTATAAAAGTTCCTTTTGGGGTCCATGTCGATGATGAATTAAAAAAGAAAATCGCAGAGCTACTACCTGTTATTTAAAAAACAGATTAAAAAAAACGCGAGTTGCACAGTCCCGCGTTCTTTAATTTTTTGAGTGTTTAGATCGGGAAACTTAGAAGCTTCTTTCTCTTGGTTCTCTTTCTTTTGCCTCGCTAACAGAAATAGCGCGTCCATCCAGTTCGTATCCTTCTAGTTCTGCAATTGCTTTGTCAGCATCTGCATCAACAGTGTAAGTTACGAAACCAAATCCTTTTGAGCGTCCGGAAAACTTATCTTTGATGATAACTGCTTCCTCGACTTCTCCTTTTTCAGAGAATAGGTCATGTAATTGAGCATCAGTTGCTCCCCATGAAATATTTCTGACGAATAGCTTCTTAGCCATGTTGTGGAATATTAAAGTATTAAATATGCGAACATTCACTCTTACGTACTCGTACTTATTAAATTGTGCATATTTAATAATTCCAGTAACTTAAGCGTTCAGTTCTATTTAGAGTATATCACAACACCTTTTATTTGCAATGGCAAAATGAGAAATGTCAAAGTAATTTAGAAATGTCCTATGTTTCACCAAGTAGAAATGTCCTATTCTCATATTTTTAAGTGGTTAATGATTTGTTGTTGGTAAGTGATGGACATCATATCCTCCTAAATTTCTTACTCAACGGTGGAACCTTCAGCCCAATTTCTTGGAATGTTCCTTCGTTTTATACACTGTGTGAGCTTGCCTTCTCAATTTCATACTCTAATTCTACACCACAAAGATTCCGGAACAAGCTCATCCCCTTTGCCTCACCTTTTCCTTTTAACGCACCCTTCCCCTTTGACTCACCTCTCCCCAAACTCACCTTTTCCAACCAACTCACCCTCCCCACCAACTTACCTTTTTCAACCATTTCCCCGCCCCCTCGCACTCCCACCAACTCACCCTTTTCCATATGCAGGTGAGTGCGTGCGTACCACGAAACATCTCCATTCTCGCGCAACTCGAAATGGTGATTTTTGGCTTGTGACTCATGCTTTTCGCCTGTTTTCGCCTGGTAATTTTGACGAATTCTTGTTAGTATTTTCTTCTAATAATCCTTAAATATAAAAGATATGTACAATAAAAAATCAAACGGACTTGTGGGGAAAAATACCTTGCAGGAATCAAGCGGACTCGTGGGAGAAAATACCCTGCAGAAATCCGCCGGGGTCAAGGCGAAAAACGATCTTTTGGCAGCAAAAAACCTTCATAAAAAATTTATTTCCCTTGGCAATCAACGAAATAAAATTACTCACGAACTTATCCTTCTGATCCCCGAGATCTATAAAAAAGAGATTTATAAATCTTATGGTTGCGCGAATATTTACGAATACGCCGCACGATTTGGCGGTGGACTCTCCGCCGGAGTCGTGGATAAAGTTATAAAAGTTGAAAAAAAATTAAGTGAAGTCAGTTGTCAAAATTTGTTTGAAACCGTGAGAGAACAAGGAGTTCACAAAGTCGCGATGGTGGCTTTTATGGCGACAAAAGAAAACGAAAAAGAGTTGATAAAAATGGTAGAAAACCTGCCAAAGGCGGCGGTTCAGGAATATTCGAGGGAAATGCGAGGTAAAATCTCACGTGCGCCGATGAAAATTGAGCTCGACGGCGTGATGCGATATCAACTTGAAAAAATGAAACACAAAATGAAGGTGCAATCCAACAAAGAAATATTGAAACGGCTTATACAAGCCCAGTTCGACCACTTTTTCCCCGGGGAAAATTTTGAAGAGGTGGAGGATGACGGGGAAATTGCGGAGATTGTGAGCGGTGGGGCTGAGGCGGTGGATCATGGAGCGGAGACGGTGGATCGTGAGGCAAAGGCGGTGAAGAAATCTAAAAAAATCACTCGTTACATCACAAAACAAAAAAGAACAGAAACCCTCACAAAAACAGGTGGCAGGTGCAGCAGTCCGAATTGCGAAAGGCCGGCAACGGAGTTTCATCACAAAAATGGCTATGCGAAGACCAAATCTCATGACAATCTCGTTGCACTGTGTGGACTTCATCATAAGATTACACATGCGGGAATGTATAGCGAGCCTACGAAAACAGACCTTCTTTATTT
>JAUYJN010000023.1 GCA_030700255.1 Candidatus Peregrinibacteria bacterium
TAATAAAATAGTTGTACCGACTTTTGTGCAAAAAGTCGTACATACTGTAACCAAGCCGGTTGTGAGTTTAGTACAAAAAGCATATACAGCATATCGTACTGAATATGATACTGTTGAGACTGAGGAAATTGTTGAACATGTACTAACTGACGTTTCATACAAATACAAAGTCGAGCAGGTAACTGTAAATGAAATCGTTGAAGAGCGAATCGTTACTCCACTCAAAGACAAGATCGGTCTTGCTCTGAATTATGTGAAAAACCTACCAAGGATAAAATCAAGTCCAAGCAATAGAGGTTTTGGTGACATATTAAATTCGTTTGGACGAGGCACACCTTTTGATGGTTTGCAAAAACCTTTTCGCAATATCCAAATGAGTTTGCAATATGAGATGCAGGCAGTTGATGATCCGAGCAATGCAAATAATCAAAATGTAGTTGTGCAAAGGTACAACTCTTTCATAAAAGCGATGAAGCTGATTGCATACAATGGTGTTCTGGAAGGCTGATGAAACTGGTGTGTGGGCTTTTGATACGAATTTCGGGCAACTTGGAGAATATATCCCAGCAGAAAATGGTGATCTTATACTGGAAAATGGTACTTATCGATCATTAACACAAGAAGAAATAGAAACTGGAACTAAGGGAGAATACGTATGGCAGCATGATAATACTATCAGATTACACAAAATTGCTTATAGCACCCTGCGGACAACTAATTATGCAACAGCTTATCGTCTTACAACACAAAATGCAGAAAAATAGAATTATAAAGTTACTGCTTGCCATGATTCTTATACTTCTTGCTTCATGCGCTCCGCTTAAGCATAATTTAACGATAGAAGTATCATTTGATCATTTGCTTGCAGATCAGGAAATTGAAGAGGCGAGTCTTAGCTGTCAAGTTATACCAAAATTTGACTATAAAAATGAAATCATTGGCAATATCTCACCTTCTTCTCCAAATAGTTGGTGTGGAATAAAAGCAAATAATTTACCACTTGCAATAAGGGACACAAAAGTACTACTTGATTTTCATATTACTCCCTCACCTCAAACTATTGAATTCGATTCAGAACCATCGCCAGCATATGATTCCCCTATGTTATATCTTAAAATAAATGGCGAGTCCTATCTTATTGGTACAGAAAACACGGAAAATAATTTTTGGAAAACAAGAATAACACTTCGATAACTGTATTTTATCCTCTCATCTAATCATGACATTTGAAACATTAAATGAGAGAGCGAATCTTACAACAATATAATAGAAAACTTTTTATCCTCGTTTCATGAGATTAAATAAATCCAACCAACACTGGCTTGCCTGGCAAGACGGCAAGACCGTGAAAGAGATGCAGAAGGTTGTGTGGGAAACCCAAAAAGAAAAGGGGTATGAAAAAGGTATTGCTCGTTGGAGAGAAATTGGCAATCCTTCGAACTTTTGGGATCCTATAGAACGAATATTTAAGCCTGTAAAAATTATACAATGAAAGTTGTCCAAGTTTTCTTATTGATTAGTTTTGTACTTTTTATTGGCTGTGCCAATAGTAATGGTAAGGAACTGTATGACAATGGTAGTCAAGAGTTTTGTGATACGAAGAAAGGGTACTGTTTAAGTGCAGAAAAAACATTCTGGGGTATTGGTGCATGGCAAGAATCTGTAGGTATGAGTGGACAAGTTGTGGAACATCTCACATCCAATGATGTCAGTATAGACTCTCAGCTGTTTACATCGATTGAAATCCATCACTCACCACCCTCCTGCGGCGCAACCACCACCGGTGTTGTTGATGGGACGGTAGTTGAAGGAGTTGGGAATTACGCAATCTGGGGCAAGGTGTTTGAAGAAGAAAAAGCTCCATTCAGTACATACGGTGATGCACTTTGCGACTATCCCAATGTCCCGGAATGCAATAAAGATGCCGACTACCAAAATTGCATGGCTACTAATATTGGAGCCTACGCCTTCTGTTCCAAACAAGATGAAAAACGTGTCGTGATTTGCATTTCACAGCAAACCGATGATCCGAAAATGGCAGAAGAAATTTTCAAAACATTTAAGTGGATAAAGTAAAAATAATATATTAAAAACATCAACACTATATTTCGACATGTTTACACTTCGATATCTCGACAAAATCACTGTGCAAGGTAAGACACAGGCAGTCGAGGTGTTTGAGCTAAAAGGTGCTAAATTCGTGGTCTTTTGAGTGGCTGCTTTGTTTGTCTTTTTGCCATTTAGTATGTATAGCCCTTCTTTTGTCTATGTCATGGAATTTTAAAGTTGTTTCAGTTAGGACTGTTCCGGATAAATCAGGAAGCTCGCTCGCTTTGCGGCGAGCTCGCTTAAGTTGCCATGTTCTTAGACTTTTTTCTATAGAGTTTCCGATTATACCGGTTAGTAAAAATTCTATCATTTTACTTATAACGAATTTCCCTTGTCTGACTTTTTCTGTATTGAAATTTGGATTATGTAGATATTGAGATACCCAATATTTGTTATTGGCTGCGAGGTCTTCGATAGAGTCTGTGTTTCTGGCATATACTATGCGTAGATTTTTGAGCCAGTATGTGAAATATACATCCTCTTCAAATGCTAGTCGGTGTACGTCTTGATCCGCGGCATCTACCATGAAGCTCAGGCAAAAACGTTCTTTGATCTTGTTGCCATGTCGGCGAAGACCGAGCATATGTGTTATGAGTGTGACAAAGGTTCTACCTGTAAATAAACGACCACCACCGGTGACGATAAATAAATCAATGTCGCTTCCTTCTTTTGCGGCATTGAATCCAAGTGTATTACAAACACCAACTAATTCTAAAAATGGGCATAATTTAAAAACCCACGACCACCTGTTTGTTTTTGCTATTAGTTTTTTATTGTATTCAGTTCTATCTTTGGTTGCAGTTCCCTTTAGCCTGATTGCTATACCTTCTTCTCTTTCAGATGTTTCAATTATACTACCGGCTTCCAGCGACTTTAATGCATTCATGAGTTCTTCTTCACTTCTATTTGCCGATGTTAAATTTTCTCGATATAGATTCTCAAAAAGTTCTTCAACAGTTAGAGCTTTTTCAAATGTATTGAAAAATGCCAGTGTTGCGATGATTTCCTTTTCGAGAATGTTCATATGCTATATAGTTCCGACAGTTTTATTTCTATACCAATATACAAAAATGCCTGACAAAAAGACAAAGGAAAAACTTGACGCAATTCTAAAAAGTCTTCCATTGACACCAGGAGTGTATAAATTTATAGGAGAAGATAAGGTTCTTTATATTGGGAAAGCAAAAAATCTTAAAAATCGCGTTAAGACTTATTTCGGAAATGATGATAATCGCTCACAGCGTCTTAAGAAATTATTGGAAAAGGTAGAAGATATTGAGTTCATAGAAGTTGATTCTGAACTTGAAGCGTTTATTCTTGAGACAAATCTTATAAAAGAGCTTCATCCGAAATATAATGTTTTGATGAAGGATGATAAAAATTATGCGTATATAAAAGTCACTCAAAATGAAGATTATCCCCGTATTGAAGTTGTGCGTCAGATGGAAAAAGATGGCGCAAGATATTTTGGGCCAAAAACTTCAGCGACTTCTGCTCGGGAGATGGTGGATTTACTTCACAAACTTTTTAGATTTAGAAATTGTAAGCTTGGAATTTGTGCGGTAAAAAAAGATTCAGGTTATCTGCGGGATGATGATGAAAATATAAAAGTTGAAGTTACGAATAAGGTAGTCAGTTATCCATGCCTTGAATATCATATAAAGCGTTGCGATGCTCCATGTGTTGGTCGAGTTACACCGGAAGAGTATAAGAAAAATATTCTGGAGATCATTGCTTTTTTAGAGGGTAAACATGATACGGTGACTGAGTATTTGAAACAAAGAATGGACATAGCAGTTAAAGATAAAAATTTTGAGTACGCAGCGCGTCTCCGTGATAAATTTTTGGCTATTGAAAAAGTTCAAGAAAGGCAAAAAATATCAGAGGCGAATTTTGAAAGTAGAGATGTGATTTCATTTGTTATTAGAGCTGAGAGTGCATTTTTCAATTTATTTGTCGTAAGGGATGGTAAGCTAATTAATCAAGAAAATTTTGTTATTGATACCAAATTAAAAGGATTAGTTGATCCTAGAGACAAAGAGCTACGAGTTGAAATATTAGAGAGATTTATGAAGGGTTATTATGAGAATACCGGCGACTTGCCAAAAGAAATCCTTGTTTCCGAGGAAGACATAGATATGAGTTTTCTTGAAGAATGGTTGTTTATGCAGGCTCAATTTAAGGTTGCTATTCATGTACCAAAAAAGGGTAAGAAATCAAAGCTGCTCGAGCTTTCACTTAAAAATGCAGAGAGCTTTGCGAAGCAATGTCAGGTCAAATGGGACACTGAATCAGCTAGGACGGTTGGTGCATGTACAGACTTAGCTGAAGCTTTGGAAGTTGCAGATAGCAATGGCGAAATAATACCGCTTAAGCGTATTGAATGTTTTGATATTTCACATATATCAGGCCATGAGACCGTGGCATCTATGGCTGTTTTTGAGAATGGAAAGCCGAAAAAAAGTGATTACCGGCATTTTACTATTAAGACACTTGGTCAAGGAGATATCGATGATTTTAAGTCTATGGAGGAGGTACTCGCAAGGCGGCTCAGATATCTAAAAAATCAATCTGTGTCAAAAGTTGATTTATTGATGGCATCGTGGAAGGGTTACAAATTACGTAAAGCAAAAAAAGATGAATTAAAAATAGTAAATGAGTTTAAAAATAAAGGTGGATGGAATAAAGCTTCGGATGTAAAAGGGTATTTCTTACTTGAAGATCCTGATGTGAAAATAGTTGGGCTTTGCTGCCTTGATGAGAAGGCGGTTACATTTATACCCCCTAGTTCTGTAAAAAAAGTGAAAAATACTGATAATGTTACTCTTAAGAGTAACGTTATCCATCATCTTAAGAACGTGTATATAGATGAGAATGAGCGAGGGAAGGGGCTTGGACGTTTTATGATTTCAAAAGTACTTGGTGAAATCGATGCACCTGTTGTCTATATAGTGACAGGTGTTGAATTGCAGAAATATTATGAAGAATTCGGGTTTATGTCTGTTCAGAAGAAAAGTGTGCCGTCTGAGCTTGAAGATTCTATCGAGGCTTGTGAGAAAAAATATTCAGGTGTCGTCGTTATGCAATTTGATAAAGAAAAAATGTATTCTAAATATGGCCAATTAAAAACAAAAAGTGTACAGGCTGATGGATCTGACGTTATGGAATTCAGTGGGGGGATTTTCAAAACTCAAGTTCATCGTTTGCAAGTTCAGGTTTTGGATAAAAAAGGTGCTTTTATTTCAAATATTGAAATAAGTAATGCGTATAAGGGTAGGGGGATTGAATTTGAAGTTCTTGAAAAAGTTTACAAAGATATAGATGCTTCTACTTTTTATATTGTGTGTGATGAAAAAATAGCTGAGGAGTATTTGAAAAATGGATATGAAGAGATCAAAACAGCTCCTGACGCAGTTTTGAAAAATGTTGGTAAAGGCGATGTGATCCTTGCACATTACAAATCTCACCAACAAAAAGCGGATGCATCGTTTAGTTCTTTTCCTGATTTGATTGTAATAGATGGTGGTAAGGGGCAGCTATCTAGTGCTGTTAAGGCCACCGTTGATAGTGGGGTGAATGTTCGCCTTTGCTCACTCGCAAAAAAACAGGAAGATATATATGTCCCTGGTACATCTGACCCGATTCATCTTGAGAAAGATTCAAATGCTCAATATCTAGTACAGAGAATCCGTGATGAAGCACATAGATTTGCAATTACGCACAATCGGGCCAGACGTGAAAAAGAGATGTTGAAGTAATGATTTTATTATGACTTTTTTTATGACAAAACTTAAAGAATTTATCGACAAATATTTTTCTTACATTGTTTATGTGATATTTTTTTTAGTTGTGATTGTTCAGTACAGTCGGAGCTCAGGCGTATTACTAGAGGATGGATATATAATGCTTCATTATGTTCAAAATATTCTTGCAGGAGATGGTTGGGTGTTTAATATTGGAGAATACTACAACTCGGCTACTTCCGTATTACAAGTATTACTACATGTTTTTCTTGGTGGTGTTTTTGGAGTAAATAATTTGGTTGTAATAGCACATATGGTTTTCTTTATATGGATGTTTTTTTGTGGGGTTTCTATATATTTATTCCTAAAATCTATAGACAGATATGTCGCTATGTTTGCAGCACTTGCCATCTTGGTTTCATCGCATATGTATCAAATTGGTATGGAGCATGCTATGAATATGACTTTTCTTTTTTTAGCTTTATATTCTTATAAAAATAATAAATATAGGGCATTATATATTTTACTTTTGTTATTTGTATTTACTCGTTTTGAAAATATACTGATAGTTCCATTGTTTTTTGCATCTCTTTATTTTACAAAGAAGCAGAATATAAAAGAGTTGTTTGTAGGTTCACTCTATATTTTTATACCTTTAGGGATTTGGTTAGCTTGGTCTTATTTTTATTTTGGTGAATTTTTACCTCAAACGTTGCAAGTAAAGGTTTGGCAGGGTGAAAGTGGTCGATGGGGTGAGGGGTTTATATATTTAAAATCTTTATTTGAATATTTAAAAAATGGTTTTGGAGCCGTACCTTCAACTATTGGATCCCTAATTTCAATTGTACTTGGTTTGCTTAGTTTTTTTGCAATTTATAAGAAATTTAATGTGAAAAACTTGGAATTCTTGATTCTATTTGTATTTTTGGTAATGCATACGTTTTTATACGGAATTATATTTAATGTTCCTGGTTATTTTTGGTATTATACTTTATTTGTGGTCACGATTATTTGTTTTGGTTTTGTTGGTGCCTTTTCTATCGCACATAAAGATCGAAAAATAAGTTATATTTTTATAGTTATATTATTTATCCCATTTTTATATAATTATATTGTTATTTTCTCTTCGCCTATAAATGATCCACGAATTAATAATTATCATGAGGTGGCTGATTGGCTAAAATATAATACTTCACCAGATTCTATTTTATTACATGATGAAGTTGGTGCGATTGCATTTTATTCGAAGCATAGAACTCTTGACACTCTTGGTTTAACTAATCCGCAATATTTACCTGCTTTGAAGAAGGGACAAGTTGGTTTGTTTTGGGTTTTTGTATTACCAAAATATAGTGAGGCTTATTATTTATCACTTAGTAAAGATTTGGTTGATGACAATACAAATGTTGCTTATAAGACAAAAGATGGCTCAATTTTTTTATTAAAAATGGATAAGGAGCATTTTTTATATCCAAAATCAGATCAAATTTCTTTGTTTAATTTTGATTACAAGCTTGATGGCCCGAGTAAATCATATGGTCAACAAATTGTTAATTTGCAGCCAAGTGGGCTCATTTGTCCTTCATTTGTAATGAAGGCTGGGCTTGATGCGTTTTCATCCGCTCATTTAAATGTTGTTGGATTTGATAAAACATCCCACTACTCATTGTTATCTTTTTATAGCGTTTTCCCATTGGTAGCTTTGCAAAATCATACCGATGGTAATTTTGTGCTGGTGAAAATTATTTATGAAGATGGGGAAATTAGTGAATACAATATCGAGCATCGAGTTGATATAAATACTCTTACTCAAAATTTTATGCGTTTTGATTTAAAAATTGATAATTTGAAACTTCTTAGATCAATTGAAGTTCACCCATATGATAAAAATACAACTATGGATTTGTGGTATATGTGTAATCCCGTTTTAAGTAAATGATATTTCAATTTGCGTGCTAGTGTTTAACTATGTCATTATATGTTCCGCAACTATTAACAATAATTATATGCTTAAAGATACGATACAGTCAGATATGATAAATGCTATGAAAGCGAGGGATGAAGTGACGGTTAGGACACTTCGGATGGTAAAGGCCTCGATTATGAAATATGAGACTTCAGCTGAAAATATGGTAGCTGATGACGCCAAGGTTATTGGGATTTTGAAAAAAGAATTAAAACAGAGGCAGGATTCGATTCAGCAATTTGAAGCAGGTGGTAGGGAGGATTTGGCTATTTCTGAAAGAGAAGAATTAGCTGTACTTGAGAGATATTTACCAGAAGAAATGCCGCGTGAGCAAGTTATTGAAGTGGCTAAGGCCGTTATTGCACAATTCAACGCTACTTCAAAGGCGGACTTTGGTAAAGTTATGGGTCCTCTTATGGGTAAGTTAAATGGGCAGGTTGATGGCTCGGTGGTTAAAGAAGTACTTGAAGAACTTTTATCTTAAAATTATTATTTTATAATCAAATTACTATGGATGCATTTATCGTTTCTATAATGGGTATTTTCTCGTTTTCACCATTTCTCTTGATTGCGCTAGTCATGATGGTGAAGCAGATTAATGCGTATGAGCGTGGAGTTATGCTTACTATGGGTAAGTACACCGGTACGAAGCAGCCAGGTTGGCGCATTGTTATTCCTGTTTTTCAACGTATGATTAAGGTCGATATGCGTGTGCAAGTTGTAGATGTCCCAGATCAAGAGGCTATCACGAAGGATAATATTTCTATACGAATCAATGCTGTTATTTACTACAAGGTAACAGATGCCGCTAAATCATTTTTGGAAGTACAAAATTATGGTTGGGCGGTAAGTCAGCTCGCTCAAACAACAATGCGTAATGTAGTTGGTGAAGTTACTTTGGATGATCTTCTTAAGAATCGTGATGACATTGCAGATAGTATTAAATTGATAGTAGATAAAGCTTCTGATCCATGGGGAGTTTTCGTTGCAACTGTGGAATTAAAAGATGTAGTTCTTCCTGAAGATCTAAAACGAACTATGGCAAAAGAAGCTGAAGCTGCACGTGAGAAGAGGGCGGTTATTATAAATGCGTCAGGAGAGAAAGAAGCTGCGAAAGATTTGGCTGCTGCCGCAAAAATGTTGGCAGCTGCTCCGGGAGCTCTTCATTTGCGTACTCTACAATCTATCAATGATCTTTCTTCAGATCAGTCTAATACTACGATTTGGATGGTTCCAGTCGAAGGGTTGGAGGCTCTACGAGGTATTGGATCTCTTGTAAAAAAATAGAACGGTTTGCTCTTGTTCTATTTAGGTCTATTAAGTAATATTCGTTGTGCATTTTTGCACAGTAATATGTCTTTGCCGTTGTGGCGGAACTGGTATACGCGCACGACTCAAAATCGTGTTCCCTCGGGAATATGGGTTCGATTCCCATCAACGGCACCACGCACCGCGCGAATGTAATGAGCTTGCGGATGCGCATCAGGAGCGAAGCAACTTTATCCTAATATCTTATGTACAACAAAACCTATATATCAGGATTGTCAGTTGCAGGCGCTATTAGTACCTTGGCTTGGTTTATGGTTGTTCTAAAATTAGACCCATTTGAATCAACAGCTCTTGCACTCTCACTTTTTTTTATAAGTTTGTTCTTTTCTCTTCTTTGTATTTTCACTCTTATCGGTTTCTATGTACGGCGTTTTGCAGATAAAGGTGAGCTTTATCATTATCATATGTCCGTATCTCTAAGACAGGGCATACTGCTTGCAGTATGTGCTGATGTTAGTTTATTCCTTCTTATGCTCGGCCTTCTTACTTGGTGGTCAGGATTATTGCTTGTTGCGATAATAACCTTGATAGAGTTTTATATGACTAAGTCGGAATCAAACTAAAATTCGTAATCGAAGTGTCGAATTAATTTCATATTTGATGGTGGCCAAAGCGTAATAAATGCTTTACCACTTATTACATCCGGAGATATGAATGCAGATGGATCATCCGGTTGACACTCGCCAAAGCTCTGAAAACAACGCCTTGAATCGCTAGAGTGTGCACGGTTATCTCCCATAGCGAAGTATTTACCTTCCGGGACGTGAAATGTTCGTAGGTTTTCTCTTGCTACTTTGGTGTTACCGTAATTAGTGCTATTTAAATATGTTTCGTTTAATTTCATTTCCTCGCCGTCCTTCGGAGTTATGTAAACAAAATTGTTATTTTTTATTTTTATTGTATCTCCAGGTATACCAATGATTCTTTTTATATAAAATTGTTCGCTGCTGTCCGGTTTGAATACAATAATGTCACCACGTTTTGGTGATCCGATTAAATAGCTGAATTTATTTATCAACATGAACTCACCGATAGTACCTCCGGTTGGTACGCATGCACCATCTATGAAATTTAGAGTGTCACACATAGAAGGGCCGCTCACTTGAAATGGTGATACAATAAAGCTTCTTATAAGAACTACAAGTAATCCTATTATGACAATATTCAATATTAGATCAAATACTGCTTGTAAAGTTTTGTTTTCAGTTTTTTTCATTTAGTTTTGTTTAGAACGCCCGAGGATATTACATCCTAAATGGATCATTTACAACGCAAGTTATCTCTAGTATAATCCATCTGTCTAAAAATAAACATAACACGCAAGGCGCAATCGCTTGCCTTGCGAGATTATAAGGACGCAAAGCGAACATTATTATGGTATTAAGTAATTTTCTTTTCACGAATTATCTAGAGGATGGCGAGGATGTCATGCTTGTTTGTCATCGGCATATTTGGACTCATCGTACGGTTTTGACAAAGGAGTTTCTGGTAGGAATTGTACTTCCAATTATATTTTATTTTGTTTATCCACCATTTCTTTTATTGTGGGGAGCATGGTTGTTCATCGGACTTGTACGTTTTATTTATGCGATAGCTGATTGGTATTATGATGCATGGTTGGTGACAAATATGAGTATTGTGGATGTTGAATGGAATGGTTTTTTCAATCGTCAGGCGAGTCGGATTGAATATCATACGATTGATGGTTTGCAATACACTATTCAAGGGTTTTGGCCTACAATTTTAAATTATGGAAATGTTCAAATCCAGCAGATTGGTGGTGCTATAGTCGTGGAAATGAAGGACGCTATGAATCCTCGCGCCGTTGAAAGAGGTATTTTGAGAGTACAAGAACAAGTAATCAATGATAAAAGCCGTCGTGAGCACGAAGCTCTTAAGGATATTCTGGCTGGTCTTGTGCAGACGAATATGAGGAAGTAGAATAGGGGTGGTTTTATTATATTACTCAGTAATATTGGCTACGATTTAATTGTTTTATATGTCAGAAAAATATGAAGTAGTGGTGGGGCTCGAGATTCACGCTCAGTGCAATACTAAGTCGAAGATGTTTTGTGGATGCGATAATGATTCTTTTGGCAAAGAACCAAATATAAATACATGTCCGATTTGTATGGGGTTTCCCGGCATGTTGCCGGTGGTGAATGCGCAGGCTGTGCAAAAAGGTATCAAAGCCGGCTTGGCACTTGGTTGTAAGATTCCGAGATTGTCTCAATTTGATCGTAAAAATTATTTTTATCCCGATCTGCCAAAGGCATATCAGATTACTCAGTTCGATGAACCTGTTGCAGTTGATGGTGAGGTGGAAATCGAGTTACAGCCGGATACAGATGAACATGGAAATCCTAGTGGCGATCCTATATATAGAAAAATTGGACTTGAGCGGCTTCATCTTGAGGAAGACGCGGGTAAATTAACTCATACTGCGACTGGTACACTTTGTGATTATAATCGTTCAAGTACTCCACTTATGGAGATAGTATCTAAGCCGGATATGAGAAGTATAGAAGAGGCTTCCGCATACGCGCGTGAAGTTCAGCGAATCGTCAGATATGTTGGAGCGAGTGATGCTGATATGGAAAAAGGTATGATGCGTTTTGATATTAATGTATCGCTTCGTCCATTTGGGCAAGAAGAGCTTGGAACAAAAGTTGAAGTGAAAAATGTAAATTCATTTAGATCTTTGGAACGCGCATTGGCATATGAAATCAAACGTCAATCAGAATTATTGGATGATGGTAAAGCATCTGATATTGTTCAAGAGACGCGTGGTTGGGACGATGAAAGAGGTACTACAGAATCTCAAAGGACAAAAGAAGGAGCTTCAGATTATAGGTATTTCCCGGAACCGGATCTTCCGCCCTTGATAGCGGAGGAGAGTATGGTCAGAGCTTTAAAAGCTGAATTACCAGAACTTCCGGTTGCAAAAAAGAAACGTTTTATGAGTGAATATGATTTGAATTTTGAGTATGCCGGAATTTTGACAAATGATTCGGAGATAGCGGACTTTTTTGAAGAAGCGGTAAAAGTTGCAGGAGGAGGTTCTGATGTTGCTTCTAAAGTTGCAAATATGATAACGAATGTAATCAGCGCATTTATGGAGACTGATAGAATTTCAATTTCCGATGCAAAACTTTCAGCCGCAGACCTTGGTGAGATCGTCAAAATGATGATCAATGGTGAAATATCAAGTACTGCTACAAAAGAAGTAATCGAAGAGATTTTCAAAAATGGAGGCACTCCAAATCAAGTTGTTGAATCAAAAGGCCTCAAACAAGTTTCTGATACAGGACTTATTGATGAACTTTGCAAAAAAGTTATTGAAGCAAATCCATCCGTCGTTGAAGAAATTAAATCAGGCAAACCTCAAGCCATCGGTTTCTTGGTTGGCCAAGTTATGAAAGACTCCAAAGGTCAGGCTAATCCTGCAATGGTAAGTCAGACTTTGATTGGAATGATTGGATAGACATTATTTGCATTCAATTCGCTTTTGTTCTAGAATTACCGTTGTAAAAACAAAAATTTAAAAAACTCACTCATGGAATTAGTAAGTATGTTATATATCGTATTGATTGCAGCGATCATTATTTTGACTGTTTTGCTTGCGTTTGTGTTGATCTATGTTTTGTTTATTCTTCGTGATGTAAACAAAATCACAGAAACGACCAAAGATACTGCAGAGAAAATAAATACATTTGTGCTGAAACCTGTAATGTTAACACGAGAGCTTGTGAAACATGCGAAGCCTATTATTGAAGCTATTGAAGATAGAATGGCGAGTTCAGCAAAAAAGAAATCAAGTACTAAGAGTAGTAAGTCTAAGAAGTAGTATTGTTCTTATTTGAGAGTAATACTTTGATTGGAAATACAATTACTGCATTAAATATGCGTTTTATTCTGCGTGGCTCTTGGATTAGGCGGTAGAGCCATTCGAGGCCGAGCCTTCGAAGAAGGCGAGGGGCTCTTTTGCGGGCTTCCGCTATAAAATCAAATGCACCACCTATACCTATTGAGAGTTTCACAGATGGCAATGCTTTTAAGTTTTTTGAAATCCATATTTCTTGCTTTGGGAAATTCATAGCTACGAGCAAAAGATCCGGCTTAGTTTTTTTTATTGTAGCTATACATTCTTTTGAATTTAAATTATCCGTGTAAGATCCTGCAATATTTGCATGTTGTTTTTTTGCGTATGCGACTACTTTTTCACTACTTTTTTTTGATGCTCCGAGAAAAAAGATTGAAAATCCTTCAGTCTTACTAAGTTGTATGAGTTTAATTGTTAGATCAGTACCGGTTACTCGTTCCTTAATTATGAAATCTGTCTTATTAATTGCTTTTAAGAATTTTGACGCGTACAAAAGTCCAATTCCGTCAGGTATATTTAGACTGCTCTTATTGAGGATTGCTTGGTAAGATTTATCCTTTGCTGCCACTAGCGTTATTTCCGGATTTGGAGTAGTGAAATAATGCTGACTCTTGCCATGCAAAATATCGATGGCTTTTTGAGTTGATTCCTCAAAAGTGACTTTGTCGATGCGTGTGCCTAGGATGTAGAGGGATTTGTTTTCCATATACGTGTCAGTATATATACATATTATCTTAGATTTATCAGTACAGTATTGTCTTAATTCGCTATTCCATGCTATAATTGTAATATTATTATATGAAAAATTTCAAATGAATATGCAATCTGGGAAATTTGATAGTAGTGCGCAAAAAAAAGCAACTTTGGAACATATCAAACGTATCAAAAAACATGTGCAAAAAAAACAAGAAATAGATCAACGTCGGGTTGAGTATAAAGATACACAATCCTTGCTTGATTTTAATAACTTATAATGTATGGGAGATGATTTTGATGACAATTTGGATGGTGAGGCTTTTGAGGAGTGTCATGATGTGGCGAGAGTAAGGCCTCGAGACTCTTTTGATGATATGGAAGATGTGGCTGAGCATAGTGCACAGGTGCTCGTAGAGTTAGATCACTTGAATCAGAGTAATTTAGAACTGTATCAGTATGCAATCGACAATGGTTTAATTACTGAGGAAGAGATAATTTTTAATGTTGCAGAAGCTCTTGGTATACGACTTTCTTATGAAGATAAGGGTTGGTTTTTTCAAGGTGTCGCTGATGCTTTTTCTGATAAAGGTACTGATATTGGAGCTGTAGCTGCAGAATTGTACGTAAATCCAGGAGCTACTATTGGATTTATTTGGCAGCGTTGGAAGCAAGTTTTGAGTAATCCCTCTTTTTTGTGGGGTCAAGGTAAGCAAACCATTAAACAGTGGTGGCAGGCTTTTACCTATGAAAATGGAGGTAATGCAGGACATCAGATTGGATATTCATTTGGTATGGTTTTAACATTTTTGCCAACGATGATTCTTGGTGGTGGTGTTTTTTCTTCTTCTGGATGGGTTGCGAAGGCGGGAGTTGCTTCAGGGGCTGGCGTTGTTTTTACTGGGGCTACAGCACCTTCTATCTCTGCAATGGCAACCCCTGAATTACGTACGCCAGAACGAATGCAGGATGAAGTAGCTCAATCGCTTGATTATTTTTTTTATAGTCATTCTCAAGTTCCGGCTGGAGTAGAGATGAAAGTTAGACTTATGATGGGAATAATTGCTCAAGATATTGCTGGTTTAAGTTTGGAGGATAGAGAGAGACTGTTTTCTTTGTATACTAAAATCATTTTAATTAAGAATGTGGTGGAGGGTGGAAAAGATCTTATTGAGGAAAAGGACCTTACAGAAACTTTGGATATTGCCATTAGTGGAGCTGGCCTTGTGAAAGACCCATTAAATCAGGATGATATTACATTTCTTTTAACAATTAGTATTGATGCAATTTATGCCTTAAAAAGAGTCGGTGATGGTACAGAGTTGATATTCGATGATGAAGATATATTTCGTATTCTTGACGTTTTTAGTATACCAGTTTGGCTTCTTCGAGGGGATTTTTTAGATGGAAAATATTTTGAACAGGTGGCTGAGCGGCTTGAAGATGTTAAGGGGCGTATTCCAGATTTTCGTGCAGTGGGGGACGCTATGCATGCTACAGAGCTCATTGAGAGAGTATATGATGTTGAAACGGATACTATTGATACTACTCGTTTTAATGAGTTGTTTAGTGAGCAAATGGCAGATAAGATATCTGCATTGGTTGGTACTTCTATAGACGAAGATAAAGTGCTTGATGAGGGAGAGCGTGCAGCATCTCATAAAATTGCAGATAAAATTCATGATTTGGTAGTTACTTATTCATATGCGGAATTTGACCGTTTGAGATTTGATGATGGGCAAAAAATTCCTAAAGATGATTTTATTGATAGGTTAATGGATTTTGAAGTTCCTCATATTGAAATTGCAGGTTATGACAGTATATTTGTCTTTGTTAAGAAATATATGTTTACTTCTCCTGATGAATATGTGGAGGAATTAGATGAAATTGAGGTGACAGGCTCTGGTGTTTTGTATAGAGAGTTTCTTGGTGGTGCAGATACAGCACTAATTGAGCGTGCTCGAGAATTAAGATACATAGGGGATGGTGTCGACGAAATGTTGAGTGCGTTTGCGTCATCTTTTAATCCTGAGATGCTTGGTGCTAGTGCAGGTATTGTTACTTTGAAAAATCGCGTGAAAGATGGAGGGAATTTGTCTAAAGATGATGCGAAGGTACTTTTAGTTGATGAAGACTTTTTGACAGATGGAGAATTTAAAAAATTTGATTTCGTTCCTGTAGGTTTGGAATATACTCCTACTTTAATTGTACTTTTGTATCTTCTGGTGATTGAGTCTAGGCATGAAGAGTTGTCGAATAAGTACCGTGCTGAACTGGATGAAGCACATATAGAATTAGTGGTCACTGGTATGACTCCAGATGAGGTGCGTGAAGCGCGTGCAGAGTTGCGTCTTATGAAGGAGGAGAGGGAGAGAATTGCTAAAGAGCGCAGGGGGCGATTTTTTCGATTATTTGCATTTTTGCAAAACCAAAAGTTGCCACCTAAATCACTTTTATATGAATTTGCTGAGGGGTCACACACCGCTGCGCAGCATGAACTGTGGCGCATTAAGAGACTGAAGCGCATTGAAGAGATTGTAAAAGAGATTTAGATGACTGGCTTGGGCTTGCTGAAGATTTGGAGTAATAGGCGTAAGATCGTACGGATGTTTTTAATTCTCTTATCTCTACTAGGCGTTTTAAATCATTTTTTTACACACGAAGTATATATTAAGTGAATCTTTTTCCGGAACCTTTTTACCGTTTTTTTCGTGGATTACGTCGATAATTTCAAAATTTTGATTTGAGAGTAGGGCGGTCACTTCTTTTTCTTTGAAGGCATAATAGTACCTATTTCGCTTATTTAAGCCCTTTTTCCAAGGTATGAAGAGGTCTCGAGGGTGCATTAGGCCAAAAGTAAATATAGAGAGGAGTAGGGCTTTTTTTCGAGGAGCAGTGTATTTGCTGTTATAGAGTAGGTTCCATACGGAAAATATGAATATCCCATCTTTTTTTAAGGTTTTAGAAACCTCTTTTATCGCTTGGGATCGCAGTTTGTTGGAGGGTAGGTGGTGCAAAACAGCGATACTTATGATCGTATCAAACTTGGAAGAGGAGGGGATAGAGGTGAAATTCCCAATTTTGAAATGTATGTTTTTTGAATTTTTATTTTTTGAATGCTCTTTTTTTGCAATTTCTATAAGATTTTTCGAAATATCAATGCCTGTATATGATTTGTATTCAAAGAACTCAGCCGCTCTACCATTGCCGCAACCTATGTCAAGAATGTCTTTTTGTTTCCCAAAATATTTTTTAAAGAGCTTCCAGCTCTCCCATGGAGCTTGTCTTGTTTCCGAAAAATTATCAGCGATTGCGTCATAGTCTCTGCGAACTTTTCTGATTATGATTTTTGAAAGTATGTTTAACATATATTTCTACACTTTTTGTCAATTCTTTATTGCGCATTCTCATAGTCTAGACCCTTACACTTTATCACAGAATTTGGTATAATACATGGATTTAATAAAAAAAATGGGTGTTGAAAAGTTAAATAATCAAGCGAGTGAGGAGGGTACTGATCTGCCGAGAGATTTTAACATGCCTGAGTGGCTCAAAACAATCGAAGGTTTATCAGAAGCAGAGGGGAAAGGTATCCGCAAGGAGGTAATTGCTATAGCAAAGAAATCTCGAGGTAAAAGGGAACGGTTCTCATCTTTGTTTGAAGATCATGATGGATGGGAAAGAGAATTTGGTAATATGGAATATGATCCTAATAAATCTATAGGTTAAATTTTTTATACAATGACGACTTTGACTAGAAATTTTTCGGCAGAACAATTACATGAATTTTTCAGGCTCTTGCAGTATTCGACCATGTCAAAGGCGGAGAAGAAATGGTGGGTTGGTCTACTTCCAGAAATGAATCAAAGTCAATTCAACACACTGAGTGATATCTTAAGAGAAGAAGTCGATAAAATGACTAACTTGAGTCTAAAAGTTACTCAAATGAGAAACGATAAGTCTTAATTTAAGGGATAAGGGAATTTTTTGCGGGCTGATGTTATGAATTTTCGAGTAAATAATGCATCATCTTTTGCTTCCTTTTTTTCGCCAATCCTCTGTGAACCCCCAGCTTGCCTTTCCAGTGTGCAAAGGAACCATCACAGCTGT